>QNFP01000143.1 GCA_003645535.1 Gammaproteobacteria bacterium
CATCAGCACCACGACATGGATCATGGCATGACTATGGATGCCACCGGTATGGTGATGAATGCCAACAGCGACAAGTTACCGGAGGACTGTGCTGAGATCAGCCGCGATTATGAATTCACAGTGATCGCAGGCACGGCTTATGCTGAACCTTATGCAGGCACCATGTTTGGTTTTGACGAACACGAATGGCGAGTCGAGCCCTGTAGTCGTATCACCATTACCTTTGAAAATGAAGATGAGGTGCGCCACCAGTGGATGATACACAGGTTGCCAAAATATCTTTATGACCAGGGTATGTTCCATATGGAGGCGGCTGGCGGTCATACCCAGAAAGGCACGTTTATCGTACCCAGTGATGATCGAACTTATCTGGTGCATTGCGATATTGCCCAGCACATGGAAAAGGGCATGAAAGCGCAACTCGTTGTTGGCAAGGGTAGCGGCGATCTGTGGAGTATTCCCGGTGTGACGGCGAATTTCGAGCGAGAGCCGTTGACTTTTTCCTGGCGGCAAGCGGCTGTCTTGCTGTTGATTGCTCTGGTGATATGCCTGCTAACTGTGTGGGTTGTCGCTAAGCGAAAAACATCCCGTTCTGCGCCAGTAGCAAAATAAAAATCCTTTAAATACCTTTCATTTATTTATTTATTGATTGATTGCCCAAACCGAGGGGTGAGCCATTCCTGTGGCCTATGACCGGCATTAATAAATGTCATGAGGCTTACAAAGATGTTGAATTTAAAGACTTTATTTAACATCTTTGAGCGGATTTTTGTGGATGTCATATTTTTGCCATGGTAAAGTCCGCCGACTTCGAGAACCGCTTTTCGGAATTGATAAAATAAATAGATATTAGGGAGAGGGATATTGGAGACTGCACGTTATCGCATGGCCAGATATGTCATGCACCATCAGTGGGTATCGCTACTGATATTATTTGCTATGACGGTTTTTTTTGCTTTTGGGGCAATGAAAACTGAGTTAAAAACCATCTTTTCCGATCTCCTTCCCAAAAGCCATCCCTTCGTCGAAACTTATTTAGACCACCCGAATTTTGGTAACCCGCTAACCGTTACAGTGATGGTAAAGCGTACCGATGGCGGAACTATCTATAACCCAGAGACCTTGCAGAAAGTCTGGGATATGACTCGCAATATCGATTTGACTCAAGGTGTTGACCACGACCAGATTCTTTCCATTAGTACCGAAAAAGCCCGTTACGCTCAGGCCACACCGTTTGGTATCGAGAGTGAACCCTTAATGGGAGACCATGCGCCGCAGACACCGGAAGAGATGGCCGAATTTGTTGAGAGAGTAAAAAAATCCCCCGGTAGCCAGAACTTCCTGATTTCTAAAGACGGTACAGCGACCCTGATTCAGGCGACTTTTATCGAGCGTTTGATGGATTACGGTGAAATTTTCCAGTTTGTTCAGGAAAACATTGTCGCCGCTGAAGAGGACGATGCTCACGAGATTCATGTTGCCGGACAACCAATGCTTACCGGTTGGGTTTATTTTTATGAGAAGCAGATGTTGCTGATTTTTGCCGTCACGGGCGTCGCTCTGTTGCTCTCGTTAGTGCTGTATATGCGCAACATTGTCGGTGTCGTCGTGCCGCTGGTGTGTAGTATGGTCGCCGCGTTGTGGGGTTTTGGTTTCGTCGGTTGGTTGGGCGACCCCATCGAGCCGCTCATCATGGTGGTGCCATTATTGCTGGTGGCGCGGTCTTTTAGCCATTGTGTGCAGTTTATCGAGCGCTTCTACGAAATTCAGTACCATGTCAAAGACAAGAAAAAAGCTGCTGAAATCGCCATGAGCGTGATGATGGCACCCGGCGTACTGGGTATCGTTACTGATGCTGTTGGCCTGTTTTTGATTGCCATAGCGCCAATTCCCACTATGGAACGGTTTGCTGTGTTTTGCGGTTTCTGGGCGCTGATGCTGATTCCCTCCGGTGTGTTTTTGACACCGCTGTTGTTATCGATAATGCCAGAGCCAAAAAATGTGAAGGAGATTATTGGAGTTGACGGCTCAAACACAGGTGTTCATGGCCGCATAAAGCATATGTTGCAACGCCTGTCGCGCATTAGCTATGGCAAGCCGGCGCGTATTACCACCGTGGTGGTTGCGGTATTATTTGTGTTGAGCATCATTAAAATGATGGACTTAAAAATCGGCAACCCGGTCGAAGGCAGCAATCTGTTGTGGAGTGATTCTGATTACAATGTGGCGGTGAGTAAGATCAACAGCCATTTCCCCGGTTTGAATACACTGGAAATCATCTTTGAAGTAAAAGAAGAAGAGCAGGAGCGTCTCTTAAAACAGGCCGATACCATTTTTAAAATGGGTGCCTTACAACGTCTGGTAGAGAGCGACGAAACGCCGCCGGTGGCAACGCTGTCTTTTGCAGATTATTTACCCGAGGCTAATCGTTTATTTAGTGGTGGCAACCCGAAATGGGGGCCTCTGGATTTTAATGATCAAGCAGTTTCGGCGGCAGGTGGTGCGGTGTTGTTTGGCTCCAGCCCAAAAGCGTTCTCCCATGTAACAGATTTCGTGCAGCAAAATGGCACGGTGTCGCTATGGTACAAAGACAATAAACAGGAAACGGTCGACGTAGCACTGGCCCAGGTTCGCAGTGCGCTCGACCAGATTGGCATCGACCATGAGAAATTCAGGATTCGACTGGGTTCGGGAACGATTGCTTTGCAGCAATCTATCAACGACACCGTCGATAAATATCAGTACATCATTTTGTTGCTGCTCAATATAGTCATTCTGATTACCTGTTCCTGGGCGTATCGCTCTGTTGTTGCTGGCATCCTGCTGCTTATTCCCGTGAATATGTCCAACTGTTTTTTAGCGGCGGTAATGGTGTATATGGGCATTGGTCTTGATGTAAACACTTTGCCCATTGCCGCGATTGGTATTGGTGTGGGAATCGATTATGGCATTTATCTGTTGAGCAGGATCTGTGAAGAGTATCAGGAGACTGAAGATTACGGTCTGGCGATTCTTGCGTCCGTGGCCACTACTGGTAAAGCGATCTTTTTTACGGCGACAATTGTTTTGTTGGGTATTTTACCCTGGTACTTTATGTCTGAACTAAAGTTCCTGGCCGATATGGGCTTACTGTTAGTTATGGTGATGTTGATCAATATGGTTATCGCCCTGATAGTGGTGCCTCTGCTGGTATGGTTGATAAAGCCTAAGTTCGTGGCTTCCAAAGATCTGCTGGTTGGCGAGGGAGTGGATTTGTCTAGCTATACTGGCGGTGATACGGCCTTCGATTAGGTTGTTAATGGATGCCGAACAGGAAGGGTGTACATGTGGCTAAGTAGCCAGTCTGGTTGAATTTCGTGGCCGGAGGTGTGTGCCAAAATCTGATAACCCGGTACAAATGTGGAGAGTGTGTGCATGTTAGGGCGAGTTAAATTAGGGTGGATTAAACAGACAATAGCCGGCCTGAGTATAGTTTTTGGTTTCGGTATGGGTCTCAGTATGGGCCTCAGCTCATATTCCTTTGCCGAAGATGTCGAAGGGGGGTCGCTTGTAGTGGTTCACCAGGGTATTCCCCATGACGCCCTGTACGACGTTTGTTTCGATGGTGACAGGGGCCTGGCTGTAGGCATTGCCGGTACCGTGCTAAGCAGTTCCGATGCTGGCTTGACGTGGCAGCCGCAGCCACCGCTTGCTAGCAGTGCTCTGCTAGGGGTGTCCTGCGATGGCAAGACATCTATTGCCGTGGGCCAGTCTGGATATATTCAGACAAAATCCGCTAGTGGTGACTGGCAAACGGTAAGTTCCGGTTCAGACCAGAGAATATTGTCGGTCAGTGCAAACGATCAGGGTCTGGCTGTTGCTGTGGGTGGTTTTGGCACGGTGTTGCGATCCCGTGATGCCGGCGCGACCTGGCAGCCGATAAGTTTTGACTGGGAAGCGATTCTCGAAGACTTCCTCGAGCCCCATATTTATGATGTGGCGGTCTTTAATGACGACACGATTTTGCTGGTCGGTGAGTTTGAGCTGGTTTTACTTTCCACTGATGGCGGTGATACCTGGGAAGTCGTTAATAAGGCTGATTCCTCTTTGGCTGCTATCTATTTTAGTGATCGACAGAATGGCTATGCCGTTGGCCAGGATGGCAAAGTATTAAAGACAGTTGATGGCGGCCTGACCTGGCAGATTTTAGATGTTCCGACGCGAGAGAATTTGCTCGATATATGGGCTTCCGGTACAGGTGATGTATTGATAACCGGGATTCGCACGTTGTTGCGCAGCAGTGACGCCGGTGCCAGCTGGGAGGCGATTACCGAGGGCGATGTTTCTGTTAAGTGGTATCAGGCCGTCAAAGGCACACCAGTAGCAGGTGAAGCTTCATATAATATCGTTATGGTTGGTCATTCCGGCCGTATTGTTCAAATCAAGTAATTTGCTGAGGTAAAAGAAATTTTATTTAGTAGGTTTTAGTGGTAGATATTAGTAGTATATAGCTGGAATAGATGTACATAAGGGAAAATTCCTTAGACAGGTAAGTCGATGTCTCGTACGCTTGACGGGGGGTAAACCTTATAACTACATAATTGTCTATAAGCTATAAGCTATAAGCTATAAGCTATAAGCTATAAGCTATAAGCTATAAGCTATAAGCTATAAGCTATAAGCCATTGAAGTATATCAAGACCATTGCATAAATAAAAAGTAAATATCGCTGGGTTATGCCTTGAATAATCACAGGATATATTGTCAAATAAGTGTTTTCTGGAGATGGGATAAAAACTTAACTGCGACGGTAACAGTACGAGTGCATTTTCTTGGGACTATAAGTTAGGAATACAAGTTAGGAATACAAGTTAGGAATACAAGAGCAGCCACTCACACGCATTGTAGTTGGTCGCAAAATAAGAAGAAGAGGTAAGAAGAGGCAAAAGCGAAATAGTTGAGTCAAATTAAGTACACACATTAAAGCGGCAGAGAGGTGAGATATGCATATTAGAAAATACGATTATGATTACAGTCGCCGATTTTTCATGGAGAAGATGGCGAAAGGGACGATGGGCGCGGGTGTACTGACCTCATTATTGCCGTTGGTGGGCAATAGCGGTGATATCAGCAAAGCCTATCCCGATGAGCTGATGTCCATCGACGCCTTTACCAAAGGCAAAATCAAAGAAGGCGACATTGTTGATGCCAACAATGTTGAGTACGTTAAAGACATCCTCGACCCGGTGGCTTATATACAGATAGCCCAGCAGGGCCGACGTATTCGCATCGTACCGACCTCGCGAGATATCAGTGAGCTGTATCCCCACGATTATCTGGAAGCGACCATGCGCAACCAGGGCATGGGCGTTTTTGACGCCGACGGCAATGTCGCAGTCAAAGATACCGGTAAGCCCTGGATTGGTGGTTCACCGTTTCCTGACCCCCAGACTGGACTGGAAGCTTTCGCTAACGTCACCCTGAGCTGGGGCCGTCACGATACCTCGGTTTACGCGGTAGAGGATCATGACCTCGGTGCCGATGGTGATATTGAATATGCCTATCAGTTAGGCTGGTGTGAGCAAAACACCGTTGGCCTGGTGAGCAATCCGGATGGCCCTTACCTGGAAGGCCAGGAAGACATGCTGCGTCGTCAGTCGGTGTGGTTTACCTACCCTCAGGATTCCAAGGGCGCCTCGTTTCTGAATCTCTGGAAGTACGATCAGCGCAAATTCCCGGATTTGTTTGGTTACCTGCCCGCGTTCAAACGGGTACGACGTTTCCCCACCAACCAGCGCTTTGAGCCCATCGTGCCGGGCATTACCTTCTTTCTGTCCGATGCCTGGGCAGCAGGTGACCCCATGTTGACCTGGGGTAATTATAAAGTTGTTGGCCGAGGTCCTTTCCTTGGCTCCCAGTCGGGCACCTGGCAGGGTGATCAGGAAAACTGGAGCAAAAAGGGCTCGCTTCATGGTGGCAAAAAAGGCCTCAACTTTTACGAAGTAGACTTCCAGCTGTGTCCAGAAGTGCTGGTGATTGAAGCTGAGCCGACCGGCTACCCGCGGGCACCGGTAAGTAAGAAGCGAGTATGGCTGGATGTGCGCAACATGGCCGCCATTGGTTATGTGACCTATGACCGCCGTGGTGAGTTGTGGCGTTCTTTTGAAATTGGCTTCAGTCAGCAGAAGAAAGGTGACCTGGTCAATCTGGAGAAAAACGGTAAACCGGCCTGGTCGTGGTCCTATGTGCATGCTCAGGATGTGCAGACCAACCGCTTCACGCGCTTTAATCACGCTCAGAGCATTCGTGGTGGTGTTAAAACGGCGTTTGACCAGGAAGGTGCCTACGACAAGTACCTGACTGTGCAGGCCATTCGTAGACTGGGTACCTGATACGTTCTTGAGAAGGAAAAGCTTTATAAGGTAACTCTTTATTAGGGTAAGGCTTTTTAAGAAAAGGCTCTAAAGAAAGAGTTTAAAAAAAGGAAAATATGTATTGATCACTGCTTTCCCTAAATTGCCGCCCTTGATACGGGGCGGCGTTCCAGGATAGAGAGTCTGGGGGTGGAAACCCCAGGGGTAGCAAGCCCAGGGATAGAAAGCTAGACAAATTATTATAAGACGAGGGGAATTACCGCATGAATAAAACGACTACGTTATCGCTATCGTCGGCTGTGTTGTTAGCCAGCACAATATCAGTGGTGCCGCAGGCCGCAGCCTTCGAGGTCGATGTTTCCGGCTTTATCCGTCAGGAGATGGCCTACAAGCTCAACAATAACGAAAATCAGACCAACCGCGGCGGCAGCAAATTCAACGGCGTGAACTCTTATAGCGAGGGCAAGCTAACGAACGCCTTTGGTATACCGACGGGCACGTTGCTTAATACCAAGCGGGATCAATCCAAAAACAACGACTGGAATGTCTTTGCTACCAAGGCCGAGCTGGACTTTAATATGACGTTTTCCGATAGCGTCACCGGTTTTGTGAAACTACGGGGCTACTACCAGCCCGATGTATACAAATCCGTGGAACCGACCTACCTGGATATCGACGGTCGTCAAAATGTAGACGCGGGTCATGTCAATCATTTTAACGTCAACCATCACGGCAAAGAGGCGACCTATCTATCTATCAGTGACAATAATTACATGGCTGATATTCCAGCGATGTATCTGGACTGGCAAAAAGGTCCCCTGTGGGTGCGCGCCGGGCAGCAGCAGATCGCCTGGGGTGAAGCGTTGTTTTTCCGGGTGGCTGATTTAGCCAACGGCCTTGATTTGCGGCGTCATGTTTTCTTTGATTTAGGTGCTGAGGAATATGCCGATGAGCGCATGTCCGCACCCGGTGTCAGGGTGAGTTATCAAATCAATAATAGTTGGGAGATCGAGGGTTTCGCGCAGATGTTCCAGCCCAGTATCCTGCCCAACAACTTTTCCCCGTTCAACCTGATCACCAACGGCTTTAAAATGAATTTCGAGGACGGCTACGATTTGGTCGATGACAAGGTCAACGCCGGCTTCCGCCTCCAGGGCCAGAGCCTGGGCAAGGACGGTAGTTGGGGCATACAGGCCTTTGCAGTCACCCGCCATGACCCGAACCCAATATTAGCTCTGGAAGCCAGCGGTGTTCCTAATGCCGCATTTGGCCCCGGATTTGAGACCCAACCATTTATCTATGAGAAAGGCGGTATTGGTACATACAGTGCCGAGGAGTGGTTTTATAATTCCGCCATGCTCGGAGCGGATGGAGTTGACGTTATTAATGGCCTGGTTGAGGATTGGGACTGGATCAAGGGTTTTGTGGAGGGTGGCCTCGGCTGGTCACCCGACGGTAATGGCGATTACATTACCAGTGTCGCCGATCCCGGCGGCCCCAATGGTTTCAATGGCAACGATTTTGTTGAATTATTCTTTGCCAATGGTGCTGGTGGCGGTGCTGATCAGTTGGATGCGATAAATGGTGGCAACAGTCTCAGTGGTGTAGTAAAGGTGCGCTACGCCTCTGAAAACGTTTTTGGTTTTGGCGTCAACAAAATTTTCTACGCCGAGCCAGACACTTTCATGGACCAACTGGTGGTACGCGCTGAATTGGCTTATACGCCCGACAAAAAGTTTTCTAATAACCTGCGGCAGAAATTCCGTGAGGAAAATGAACTACTTGTCAGCGTTGTTGCCGAAAAATATCATCGATTTTCCAATAGCTTTCCGGCGACATTTTTTATCTTCGAGCATATGTGGCGTAAAGAGAGCGATCTGCTGGGTCGTCATTTGA
>QNFP01000144.1 GCA_003645535.1 Gammaproteobacteria bacterium
GACAGCAGCGGAGACAGTCTTTGCTTTGCCTGGGAAAGACCTTTTATGGGGACAATCGCTTTCATTGATATCTGGCTTTAAGGGGTGAACCCTGATAGATCCTGATTTAGTCGATGCCGCTTATCATAGCACCGCTCACCACGCTGGCTAATACCTTATGAATTAGCCTTGTGAACTAGCGTTATGAACTAGCCTTGTGAACTAGCATCGTCTGGCAAAATCAACGACAGCTCTGGCCAGGGCGATTTTATGATCGAGGCTGAGCATTAAAGTATCGGTGATCTCGACATAGTCGACCATTGTTTTTAGCTGCTCAAGATCATTGATATCCCGTTTATCCAGCACAAAGCCGTTAAGGATATCCTGGTAACGCTTAAGCACCTCAACCGAAGTCGGTGCCAGATCAAGCTCAGCCATCATTTTAACCGTCGGGCCTTTTACCGCCTTACCACCGACAATAGGCGATACGGCAATCACAGGCGCGGAACAGTCGCGTAAAGCCTGCCGCACTCCCGGTAAACTCAGGATGGGGTCAATACTGACAAAAGGGTTTGAGGGACAAACAATCACCGCGTCGAGGCAACTATCAGCAAGTATGCCTAGCAAGTCGGAGTGAGGTTTAGCTGCTTCTATGCCATCAAAGTAAAAGCCCGTCACCGGTGGCTGGCAACGCTCGCGAACAAAGTAATGCTGAAAAGCCAGGGTTCCCGATGTGGTTTCCACCATGGTGGCGACGGGATCATCACTCATGGGCAGAATGCGGGGGCCAATGTCTAATTGCTGGGCAATACCTGCTGTGATCCCACTCAGGGATTCACCTTCCGCCAAACGCCTCGTGCGTTCGACGTGGAGCGCCAGGTCCTTGTCGCCGAGATAAAACCAGTCTTCACCACCGAGCATGGACAAAGCGTCCATAAAACTGCCAGTTTCCCCTGCCCTGCCCCAGCCGGTCTCAGGGTTAACAATACCGGCCAGCGTGTAGGTGACCGTGTCGATATCAGGGCAGATACGCAGGCCCAAATGATCAAAATCATCCCCGGTGTTAACAACAATAGTTAGCTTTTCATCATCGATTACATGGCTTAGACCCAATGCCAGCTTGGCGCCACCGACGCCGCCGCACAGGGCCAGGACGCGCTGGGAACTAGTCACCCCATCACCTTTAACATCAGCACCCTTAAACATCATTACCCTTAAACATGAACGCATATCAGCGAAACAGATCTTTATCTTTAGGTCGCAATAAAGTCGCGCCATTATTAAAAGTATCTTTGCCCATACTGGCAATATCCAGCCCTCTTAATAAAACCACGGGGATGCCCTCATCGCCCTCACCCTGAATAATGGAGGCGGCACTGGCCAACTCATCAGCGAGGGCCACTTCGGTGACTTCCAGGGTTCTACCGAACAAGTCTTTTTCTCCACGCCTGTCTCGCAACGCTGGCAAACCCGCAGCACCCAGCGCCATGCCTACGGTGCCATTGCGCCAGGCTCGACCGACGCTATCATTAATCACAACAGCAATATTGACCCCGAACAAGCGGACGATTCTGCCTCTCAACTGTTCCGCAAAGTCATCCGGCGATTCAGGCAACAGCAATACCCGTTCAACAGTATCGCTGGCCTCATGTTCAATATTTGAGGCATCGATACCGGCATTAGCCATCACATAACCAAGCTTATGTTCGACGATCAGCACACCGGGGCAATGCCGTACAACGCTATTTGATTCTCTGAGTATCACTTCAACTAAACGAGGATCTTTGTCCACCTCAACGGCCAGTTGCCGGGCTTGTTCAGAAGGCTCGATCTCATTGAGCGCCACGTAACGATCTTCTGCTTTTGATACGACTTTCTGGGCAACCACCAACACATCTCCGGGTTCCAACATCATGTGTTGTTCACCCAGGTTTTGTATGATCAGGTTGATCAGGTTGTCGCCGGGGCTGACCAGCGGGAAATTTTTTAAAGCCAATAGTTGCAATTGATCAACGGCCATCGGGCAGTTAGCCTCGGGAAAATTAGTTACGAGTAGCGTCTGCTATAGCAGCTTATTTAAACTTTGGGCGTGCCGGTAATTCTAAATCCGGACCCGGGAATTTTATAACGGCGATTCAGTGTAATCAGCACTGAAGTCATTGCCTCGGCGACAACGGCATTGGCTATCGGCCCTGCGTGCCAGCCCTTCATGCCCGCCGCATCGGTGAGCTCAACCACCAGGGTACAGGCATCCTTGTCGTTACCACATACCAGCACATCGCACTCCGGATCGTGGCTCAAGTCATTCAAATGATCGGCCGCGACATTTTGATACGCCGATACCACCCGCACCTCATCACCCAGATAAGCTTGCGCCTGCGCACTAGCGCTACCACCTTCGGGCAACTGCACGGTGCCCACTTTAGGCGGTACTAAAGGCACTGTGACATCGATAAAAACTTTACCCTGGACGGCCGCCTTCACAGATTCAAGGGTACTTTGGTGGTTAGCAAAAGGTACCGTCATCACCACAACTTCACCGGCGGCAGCGGCATCATCGTTACTCATACCCTTTACGGGGTGAGCTAGATCCCGCTCGTTGAGTTGTGCAGCCGCAGCTTCGGCTTTATCCTGGGTACGGGAACCGATAATGACTTCGTAACCCGCCACCGCCCAACGCAGGGCAAGACCACCGCCTAAATCACCGCTGGCGCCTAACACTGCTATTACTGGTTTATTCTCAACTTCACTCATTAACGGGTTCCTTAACTTAACTAATTCATTTACAACGTGGTTTTTTACAACGGGACTATTTACAACGGGACTATTTACAACGCTCTTTTTTCAAAGGGACTATTTGCAACACTGTTTTTTCAAAGGGACTATTTGCAAAGAGGCTATTTACAACGAGCTTTGAGCTCAGGCATAACTTCTTTAGCAAATAACTCAATGCTATTGCGCGTTCTCTTTGGATCGGCCCCCGGCATCGACATCATCAGCGATAAATGCGTGCCCGGTGACTCTTCCTGGGCAGCTACCAATTCTTCGAGCACACTTTCAGGGTCACCAATGATAGCGTTTCGACCAAAGCTTTCACAATGTTGTGTCGCTCTTAATTCATCTGGTGAAGGAGGTTTTGCCTCGGCAATACCATCGCCAGTGACATCACCGGATTCCTCCGCCCAGGTCTGATACTGGCTCATGATGTGATGTAGGGGTTGCGCACAATCATCCCAGGCCTGGTCTTTGGTTTCGGCCACATAACACATCAGCAAATGACCAATATTAAAATCTTTGGGATCCCGTCCGTGGCGCTTAAGCGCCTCGATATACTTTAGCCGGTGTTCTACTGCGCCGATAGCGGCAAGATGGCAACCCAGGCGAGCAGCACGATCCAGCGCTTTGTCACCCCGCGCACCGACCCAGACAGGAAATGGATCCTGCACCGGCGGCGGGAAAATCTGTGCATCGGTGTATTGATTAAACTTTCCGTCCAGAGTGACTTTCTCTCCTGCCAGCAGTGACTGCACCACCGGCAAGCCTTCAGCAAAACGCGCAGCTCGTTCGCTGGAGGGAATACCCATACCTGTGAATTCCCCCGGGCGATAACCCAGCCCCACGCCGAGATCGAAGCGCCCTTTTGATATCACATCTACAGTCGCCACATCCTCAGCCACTCGAATGGGATTGTGCAACGGCAGGAGCATCACATAGCTACCGATACGAATGGTCGATGTTCGCGCCGCAATAGCCGCTGCAATAGGCATCAGAGAAGGTGAGTAGCCATCTTCAACAAAATGGTGTTCAGTGAGCCAGACATGGTCGTAACCCAACTCTTCGATCGCCACTGCATGATCGATTTCCTGCTGGTATATATCCGTCCAGCTGGAACGATTAAACGGTGGGTTGCGAAACATAAAAATAATGCCAATATCAAGCATAACGGTCATCCCCTTTTCATCTGCTTTTTTATTGATAGATCAGTTATTCGCTGGACAAGTTAAACTGCTGGCAACATTATTACAATCCCAGCCAGACTAAAAACAACAAAGGAAACCCCATGATCCCCGTAGGCTACTACCCCTGTACCCAGGACGCCCCCGAGGGCAAAAATGTTGATCGTATGATCGATGAAATCATGGCCCAGGCCGAGCTCTGCGAACAAACGAATTACGACGGCTTCTATTTTACCGAACACCATCAACAGGCCGATGGCTATCTGCCCAACCCGGTGTTGATGGCCGGCCTGGTGGGTGCTCGCACAACGCGGATAAACGTTGGCACCTGTATTGCTCTGGCTCCGCTGTATCATCCGATCCGACTGGCAGAAGACTGCGCCGTCATCGATCAGGCTACCAAAGGACGATTTCGACTTGCCCTTGGCATCGGCTATCAGGATATCGACTTCGAGGCTTTTGGTGTCAATCCCAAACAACGGGCGCGACGTTCGGAAGAAGTCATTGCTGTCCTGCGCGATGCCTGGGCGGGAAAGAAAGTCAGCGCCCTGTCATCGGACTACCAGTTTAAAGATGTTTCAGTGACCCCCACACCCTTCAGGAAAACCCGGATATCTGGCTTGCCGCATGGAGTGAACCCGGTGTTAAACGCGCCGCGCGTATCGCCGACGGCTGGATTGTCGACCCCATTCAGTCAATATCTGTTGTTAAAGCACAGGCTGATCTGTACCGCGAAGAATGTGCGAAGAATGGCCGCAAACCTTTTGTTTGTCTGATGCGCGATGCGGTGATCGCCGATACTGTTGAAAGAGCTTCTGTGCTCGCAGAACCGACTATGGAAACTCACCGCTGGTACTTCGAACACGGCGCTTTTGTGCCCGATGAGCAACTCGCCAATGTTCACAGTGTCAGCGATCTAAGCTTTAAAGTCGCCGCCAAAGATCGCATCATTCACGGGGACGCCGACGCCATTATCGAACAATTGGGTCGCTTCGAAGACATCATCAAGCCCGATTATTTGATTATCCGTATGCGCCACCCCGGCGGGCCAGATCAGCAACAGAGCCTGGATGACATTCAAATGTTTGGCGAACAGGTGATACCACGGCTTTAATCCGCACCGCACACATCGAAAATACTCACGTATTTCGTCGTCCGGTGTTTGCATCGGCTGCCACCCGCGCTAAAGTAGCGGTATAAAACCTTCAACATGGAAAACTGAAACTCGCAATTCAATCTATCAGGATACGCTATGAAACTCGGCCTTATGACCGGTTACTCCGGCAGCACACTAAGAATACCCCTCGACACCATCAAACATGCAGAAAGTCTTGGCTATGACTCTGTATGGACTGCAGAGGCCTATGGCGCCGATGCTGTCACCACGGCCACCTGGATTCTTGCTAACACATCAACCATCAAGGTCGGCACCGCCATTATGCAAATGCCCGCCCGCTCTCCCGCCATGGCAGCCATGACAGCGATGTCGCTGAGCCACCTGTCTGGCAATCGCTTTATTGTTGGCCTCGGTGCTTCCGGCCCACAGGTGGTCGAAGGTTGGCACGGTGTACCTTACGGTAAGCCGGTGACGCGGCTGAAAGAATACATCGCCATTATGAAAACCATTTTCGCCCGCGAAGCACCCGCCACATTTGATGGTGTGCAGTATCAGCTACCCTATACCGGCGAGGGCGCCACGGGTATGGGCAAACCGCTAAAAAGTATTTTGCATTGCAACGCAGAAATTCCGATTTTCGCTGCCACCATCACTCCGGCCGGCGTAAAAGCCGCTGCTGAAGTCGCCGACGGATTTTTCCCGGTATGGATGGATCCTGGCCAATACCACGTATTTGAAAAACCGGTAAACGATGGCTTTGCCGCTGCGGGCAATAAAACCCTCAAAGATTTTGAGATTGCGCCCTTTGTGCGCGTCATCATCGGCGATGATGTTGAGAAATGCATGCAACCCATCAAAGATAATCTAGCCCTTTATATCGGCGGTATGGGCGCACGCAGCAAGAACTTTTATAACGACTATGCAAAACGCCTGGGCTTTGAAGAAGAAGCGGTCAAAATTCAGGATCTCTATCTTGACGGGAAAAAAGCCGAAGCCGCAGCAGTGGTTCCGGACGAACTGGTCGATGCCTGCAACCTGGTTGGCCCACCTGATCGTATCCGTGATCGCGCCCAACGTTGGCTTGAAGCTGGTAAGGCCGGACATGTATCTACTATGTTGCTAGGCGCCGATACTAGCAAGGAAGGCCTGGAGTTAATGGCCGGAATTGTCGGTTAGTTCGATCGGGCATCCGCAAACATGGGTGCCTCGGTTGCAACAACTGCCAGCGCCGGAAATAGCCGGCTGATTGCCGCCCAATAATACTTACTTGCCCGCTGCAACCCGACAGGCTGCTTCCCAGTCGTCGGCAAGCTTATCGCGAAATTGCGGTGCGGCAATAGCAATCAGGCGTTCTGCGCGCTGGTTTACCGTGGCAAAACGCAAGTCGGCGATACCGTGTTCGGTTACTATAAAATCTGCGTCACTACGGGGCACGGAAACCAGGGCGTTTTGAGGGATCCTGGACACGATCCGCGATACTTCTCCCTTACCGGTACTCGCCTGCAGGGCCAGAACGGATAAGCCGTTTTTGGCGAGTTTCGCACCGCGAACAAAATCTAACTGACCACCGATGCCGGCGATTTGCTGTCCACCCATATACTCACAATTGACCTGACAGAACAAATCAACTTCAACCGCGGAATTTACCACCCGCAAATTATCTATCCGACCCAGTATATTCGCATTGTGGGTATAGCTCACCGGTTTGAAATCCACCACGTCGCTATGGGCGATAAAATCATAGAGCCGCTCGGTGCCCATAGCAGACCCGGTGATAATGCGGCCTTTGTCGATAGACTTTTTAGCACCGGTGATAGCGCCCGCCTCCACCATATCCACGAGGTTGTCGGGCACTAGCCCAGTATGAATACCCAGGTCACGATGGCCGGTCAATGCTGCCAGCACCGCATCGGATGCTGTACCCACACCCATTTGAATTGTGTCACCGTCATCGACAAGGCTCGCCACATTGCGGCCCAGTGCTGCCAGCTCATCTTTGGGTGGTCGCGAAGTCCAGATCAGCAGGTCGTGGTCAGACTCAACGTAGTAGTCGATATCGTCAGCGGAAATCGTCGGTGCGCCAGCGCAAACGGGTAAAGAGGGATTAAGCTCGGCCACCACCAACTTCGCTCTGCTACTCACGGCGGGCACATAATCCCCGCTCATTGCAAAACTATGCTGACCACGGTTATCGGCCGGCGCGACCTGTATGCAAGCGATATCAATGTCCGCGACATCGGCCAGATAGCGATAAATTTCACTCAGGTGGAAAGGCAGAATATGTAAGCGCGCCGGATCGTAACCCTTGCGCAGGAAACCGGACATAAAAAATGTTTCCTGCTCAGTCGTTGGATGTAGCGTGGTGAAGTTATTAGGGTTGAGTCGATTCACCATACTGATAAATTTTACTCGTTCAGCACGCTGCGGATTATCTTTGAGGGCCTCAACTAGCGCTATGGGTTGGGTACAACCGTTTTGTATATAGACGGTTTGACCCGGTTTGAGCAAGTCGACAAATTGCTTATCACTAATTGTTTGCGGCATAAGACTTCTTCTTTAATAAGGCTTCTTCTTTAATAAATGTGTTTTTATAGAACGGGTTTGCCTTTGGTTGCCAGTGATCTTAGCTTCTGATGGCAGCGGCGTCACCTGAGCAATCGCTTCACAGACATAATAAACGCCACCTGATGACCGGGCAGCGTTTATTTTTCAAAAGGTTAATGCAAATATAAGACTATATTATTCAACATATTATAGAATATTTCTAATAATTTACATTAATTAATAGCTTTTCGGCAAACCCAATATAAACTCACCGATATAGTTCAGTGTCATCTCGCGATTGATGGGTGCCACCTTGCCAAGACGAGCGCCAATAAAGTGGCTAACCATATCGTAACTTTCACAGAATCCGTAACCACCAAAACACTGGATGGCGGCATCCGCGGCTTTAAAAGCTGCGTCCGTACCCACCAATTTACCCATGTTGGCTATGTCGCCCACAACCTTGGCGTGCTGACCATCATCGTGCAAACAAGCCGCTTTTTGTACCATCAACGAAGCGCATTCAAGCAGCGCCTTGGCCTCCGCCATGGGGTGTTGAAGACCTTGATAGGCGCCAATAGGCCCGTTAAATATCTCCCGCTCATTGGCATACTCA
>QNFP01000145.1 GCA_003645535.1 Gammaproteobacteria bacterium
CTAATGAAGACGCTCAAGCAACTCACGCAAGAGTACAACAGGTGCCTCATGCAAAGGAAGTTCTTTGTTCCTATGGCGTTGATTGGTGTATGGAAAATGGCAATGGAGAATGCAGTTTACAGTAATGTATCTAACGAGCATCAAAGACAGGCAATAGCAAATTCAATGAGAGAAGCAGGTAGGGCGTTGTGTCCTTCTACGCCTTCAGTAAGCGAGGAATAGATTATGGCGAAAGAGATAGTTACAGGCACACCGTTGACGCTTAGCGAAATGACTCAAGACATGGCCCGTTCTCTTGATAAGAGAGATGAGCGATTTGAGCGGTTTTGGAACTTCAAGCCGTTTGATAAATTCTATACACCACGAAGTGAAGGGTGTTCAGGGTTGGTCGGAACGGACAAGCAGATTCAGGTGGTGTTTGGTTCAAATAGATCCGGTAAGAGCTTTTACTGTGCATTCATGGCAATCATGGCATACACAGGACATGTACCGCCTTCAATGCAGGGTAGGTGGGGGTTCGCTCGCAAGATAGCAGACCTTGGGAGTGGAGACAATGCACGACCGCGTTCTGTTCGTATTGTCGTCATGGATTACGCAACACATTTCCCTATGGTTATAGAACCAATGCTTACTGGCGCGGCTTACGGAATGCTTCCTGAACAGTGGTCGAATTTTGACAAGCAGACCCATATCTACACCGGGCCCGACGGTTCAGTACTAGAGATATACAGTGCCGACCCGACAGAGCATAAGGAACACGGAGACAAGAAACTCCGTGGTGCGCCTATTGACTTGACGTTGATTGACGAAATCAACAGAGAATAAATTTACAAGGAATCAATATCACGACTAAGGCTTGACGGCAAGAAGAGCGCAGATGACGAAACCGACTCACCAGGCTTAACGATATTAAGTTACTGCCCGCAGGAAGGGTTCGGGTGCTGGACATTCAGCGAGTTTTTCAAGGCTTGCTATGAGATGAAGGGCGATAGACCGACGAGAAAAGCTGCCGCAGATTGCGACAAGTATATATTCTCTTTACATGTTAGCATGAAAGACAACCCGCTTATATCCGTGGCTGAATACGAACGGCAATGCAGTATTTACAAGCCTTGGGAGAAGGCTTACAGGGTTGACGGCTGGTACAGCAACAGGGCAGAAAACCCGTACTTTGATATGGATACGCTATTGGCATGGGAGAAAGAAGAGCGTCATAGCGCAGGAACGCCGTACAAGGTTATAGAGGTAAAAGCTGAACCTGAGAACGGCATATTCAAAGGCAGGCTGGAATTGCTTAAAGAGCATGATGTTATGAAAGGCGGCGTATTTGACGAAGAACGTTTCCCCGTATGGCGGGTGTGGCAGTTGCCTATTGAGGGCGAAAAGTACGTGATAGCGGCAGATATAGGCGCAGGCAATCCGAAGTCAGATCCGCAGTCAGTAAGCGTATGGAAGTGTTCCGACCAAACGAGAATAAAGCAGGTAGCGCAGTTGCATATGACTAGAATCAAGCCGGGCGAATTGGCGCAGCAATCTTGTTGCATGGGGAATGTATACGGCAACTGCCTTCTTGTTCCTGAACGTAATAACGACCCTGGGGGCACGTTCTGTGATAGGGCTAGACTGTACAGCAATCTGTATAAAGAGGTCACTATCGACAAAGAGACAGAGCAGACGCTCACTAAGATAGGTTGGCGCACGACAAGATTCAACAAGGGATCTATGCTGGAAGCCGCGTTCAAGAGCATACAGACAATGGCCGCTGAACAGATAGCAACAGGAATGGATAGCAAGGGTATGGTGCAATACGCTAACTGGTGTCCGTTCAGTTCGAGAGTAACGCTTCAGGAGTTCATTGGGTTTGAAGAGCGGCTTGAGATAGCGAAAAGTGGTGACAAGAAGATTGTATGGGGCGGCAAGAAGGGGTCGCATGATGACTGTGTGCTTGAGGCTTGTATAGCATTGAGAATAATAAATCATCAATTTGGCATAATTTCTTCTTGTGTTTTGCCTAAAATTATGGAAGTGTCAGCACCAGACAATCACTATTTGGGCGAAAAAACAAAGCCAAGGTCAAGGGCATTCGCAGGTTTGAGGACGCAACCATCTTTAGCGGAGTTAAGGAATAGACATGGCAGATGTTAGTACAAAAGAGCATAAAGGCAAGTCCGAAGAGCAAAAGAAGGCGTTGAAAGACTTTAGGGATGCGCTTGGTATTAGCAAGGACTTTGTCCGTCCACGATTCCAGACAGCAGTGAGAATGTATCGCCTGTTTGCTGGTCAGCTACCACCTGAAATCAACGGCACATTCTCTAAGATTATGCTGTGGATTCCGTACTCCATTATCAACAGAGAACTTGCAGGGGCAATGAAAAAGCAGTTAGAGGGTGCGGATTGGTTTGATGTTACGGCAAATGAGTATAGCTTTGAACCAACAGCCGATGTTGCTAAAAAGTGGCTGAAGCATCAAATGGAAAAGGTGCAGCAGTTCTCAAGAACATCCTTACCGACATTCCAGAATAGCTACATATTCGGTAACGGCTACAGGTTCTATGGTCATCACTATCAAGAGACAAAGACAGAGATAGACGTTCCACGTGAAGGTCTTATGGGTGTTGTTGAGGGTATAGATCAAGAAGTGCAGACTACCAGCAGGAGTGTCATCACAGGACAACACCTTAACTACTTTAACGTATTCCCATCACCTAATGGTGGTATAATCAATCCGCAGACAGACACAATGGAAGCGGGATTGGATTATTTGATTGTCAATATGTATATGCCAAAGAGCTTTATCAGCAGTGAAGCTGAGCGTGGCAACTTTGATAAAGACGAAGTTGCAAGGCTGTTTACTTACAATAAGGACTCTGAAGAGAATGATCCCTCGATAGAGTATAAGAAGGATATGCTGAACACTGATGCGTCATGGAGTGAGTTCGCACAGCCTGAATGGGTTAGTAGAATGAAGGCAGAGGGGGTTTCGCTACCATCACGCTATAGATTGTCATGGTTCTTCAGGCGCGACACATGGACAATCGTAGCTGAAGACAACTATGTGTTGTATCACGGCAAACCTCTTCTTGACGTTATCCCTGTAGCAAACTTCAAGCACAGCCCGAATCTTGACAATTTCTATGGATTCAGCCTGCTTGAAACAGTGGAAGACGTTATTGTTTCTATGATTCTCAATTTCAATATGAGATTTGATTACCTTGCGGGTCAGTTTCATCCACCAAAGTTTGTGCCACAGCGGCTTGTAGACGATGTAGGCGGTGACATGGGCAAGTTTGATTGGTCTCCGTACAACGTGCAGGCGTACCAGCATACGGCATTTGCAGGTGGATTAGACCAGTATATGTTCACCGATAAGATGCCAGAGTTATCACAGCAGGCGTTTATGGAGCAAGGACAGCTTCAGGAGTATCTTGAGGACACCATAAGTCAGCATGGAGCGCAGTCAATGAACGCTAATACGGCTACCGTGGGAAGTCTGTTGAGTTCTAATGATGCCGCGCCTAAGATGTTGAGGGCTATCAACAACGAGATTACAGGGGTAAAAGACAGCCTAGAGCTTACATTACGATTTGGCGCCAAGTACAAAAACGAAAATGAAACTATACGAACCGGAAGAGCAGGTATGCCTTGGGAAGAAATCGACCATGAAGCAATCGCCAACGGCTACGGTATTGAAGTCACTGGTGCAACGAAAATGGCGCATTCAGAAGAGATATTCAAAAAACAGTTGTCAATGGCGCCAATGTTTCTTAATAATCCAGCTATACAGGGGCAGATGGAACTAAACAAGCAGTTGCTGGAGGGTGGCGGGTTTAAGAATATTGACATTATCCTGAACGGCGAACAAGCCGATATGCCGCAGATGCCACAGGGAGCGGAACAGAAGATGCCTGGCGGTATTCCATCATTACAAAATGAGTCAGCATCCACAATGGGGCGTAGTGGTCCACCCGCCTTATCAGCAATGGCGGCAGGCGTATGAGGGAAGAACTGGATTTATCAAGATCGAAACGTCCGCAGATGGTTCCTGAAGAGAAAGACATAGGTGACCTACAGTTACAGATTGACAAACTCAAGGGGATGATAGAAGATGCAAGCGTAATGGAGGAATTGCTTGACGGTTCAGAGCATTCCAATTTGGTCATTATACAGAAGCGCAGAATATTTGATATTATAGAAGAGAGTCTTAAGAGGCAGTTGACGAATGACAATAAAGACATTGCCTACCATAACGAGGTTAGGGGTAGGTTAAGAGAGTCCTTTGACGTGCTAGGACGACTTGAGACGACAAGAGCTTATAAAACAGGATTAGAGAGTAAGAGTAAGGGATTGATTGCAACAATGAGAAATTGGAGTAATCGCATTTTAAACAAAAGCAGGAGTAAATGAAAATGACAGGAGAAAGCACATCTAGTGACCTGATGAGCAAAGAGGCGATTGAGGCTGGTATAATAGCTGAAATGGCTGAAAGTTCAGATGATGGATCACAAACTGATGACAACGTTGCCCTTGATACGGAACACCAAACTGATTCTGAAAAGAATGAGGATGACTCCGTAGACAAGACACCGACGGATGACGCAGGAGTAGAAGGTGATGACAAGAACAAGGAAGAAGTCAAAGAAGGCGAGACTGTAGTTGAGGAAGAAGTGACCGAAGAAGCCAAAGCGAAAGCCGAAGCCGAGGAAGCCGAAAAACTCAAGGACGAAGAAGAAGCTGAACTTGATGACATACTTGGAATTAAAAAGTCAGAACCAGAAGACTCTCCGGTCTGGAAAGAACGACATAGTGAAGCGACTAGAACAATTCACGAATTGAATAGCGAAAAGAAAGAAGTTAGAGAGTTCTTGGAATCAATTGGCAGAAAGATGGTTGTGACGCGTGACGGTCTTGCGCTTGTCCCTACGGATGACGCTAAAGACTTCGACGCTGAAGATATTGACTTGAATGTGATATGCAACAGTCTAAGCCAAGATGAACTTGATGAACTCACTACAGACCCTATCAAGGGTGCTGTGGCAATCGCTAAGAAGATAAGTGGAGCGTTTGCTTCCAGTGTGACACCAATTACAGCCAGACAGTCAGACTCGGTACTCACGGACGAAGACCAAAGAGAATGTTGGGATGGATTCGTTGAAGCTAAAACAGGGAATGGTAAAACAATGTTTCCTGATGCTGAAAACGAAGACGTACAGGCGCAAATGCGAAGGGTTTATGAGACTCTTCCTAATGAGCTACGTGACCTAGCAGGCAAGAGTAAGGCGGCATTATCAGCCGTGCAGGAGATTCTTTGGAGCCGTGTTTACAGGAGGCAACAGGCTAAAGTGGCATTGGAGTCAAGCAGGAAAGCAAAAGTCGCGGAACAGGAAAAGAAAAATAAATCAGGATTAGTAGTTTCTGGTTCAGGTTCCGAGACAGGCGTAAAGGCTCAAAATGTAGATAGAAGTTCTGAAACTCAGCAAGAGCGTGAGGAACGTCTTATACTTGAGGCTGAAGTGTAGACTAGGTGATTTGAACAAAGAAGACTACTTCTCCGTTTAACAAGGAGAAGCGACATGAGTGTAGCACCAGGAGCAGTAAAAGACGGATCGTTAAAAACGAGTACAGTTAATAGCGCAGGTATTCCTATTGATATGGAGCGCCTGACTAAAGAGGTAGTGCCAAAGAGTTTTACGACACTGGCAATAGTGTCTAAGTTTGGTGACACCGTAATCACTGATAGCATGGAGCACAAGTATCGTGAGCGTAGGCCTATACGTAATTACACGACTATTTCTGTTGCTGACGCTATTGGTCAAACCAATATTGAAGTATCTGACCCTACGTTTATTAAGAATGACCAAGTTCTTTGGATTGTTCGTGATGGCGTTAAAATCATGCAGTTGCTTGTACAGGATTCAAGCATTGACGCTACGGTTGACGTAGTGATGTTTGGTGGTACTGTCGGTTCAGGCGCGCTTACATCGGCTACAGAAGTTGGTGACGTGGTTGTTATCGGTAGTGAAGCACACGCTGAAGGTGAAGCAGTACCTACTGCCTACACCAATATCTCTACCAATGTAGAAGACAAGCTGATGCAGAGCGATAGAGCAGTCAAGAAGACTGATATAGAGCGGGCACAGGGTCATTACGACCAGATGGAAAAGGGTCTTGCGCGAGATCGTAAGATGGCTTTCTTGGAAGAGAAAAACAAGATGAATCTCCACTGGTTCTTCGGTGAAGAGACAAAAGAAACCACTAGCGCAGGTATTCGTCGTTATGCTGTTGCCGGTCTGTTTGACAGACTGACAGAGAATAACGTTGATTACAGCGGTGTTGGTGCTGGTCTTACCGTACAGGGATTCCAAGAGATAGTTCGCTTGGTGACTGATGGTGGCCCTGAAGGCGGCAATCCGGTATTCATGGCAGGCGTAAACGCTAACAACCATATATCCTCATGGGTAGACGGTAGTGTTCGCGTAAGTCCAGGAAAGACCAAGTGGGGCGTTAAAGTTCGCACTATCTGCACACAGTATGGCGACGTAGACGTTGTTTACGAAAGCACATTGAGTGACAAGTATGGTGTTGCAGACCGTAGCATCATGCTTGAACAGAAGAAATGCCGTAAACTACAGATGCGCGGTTTGCCTGTGCGCTTGTACGCCAACATCACTAATGCACGCGATATTCATAATATCGAAGATGCTATCAGTGGTACGCATGGTATTCAGACTTCCGCATTGGAGTGCTTTGCACAAATCAATGGCGTGAGCTAAACTAACAATAAACCAAACAACTAATAGGAGTTACAAGATGAGCGATAGTAATAAGCAGGGAAAAGCACCCGCAGTAGCCAAAGCGAAAGCAACTGATGACGCAGTAGCCAAAGCAAAAGCAGAGATCCAAGCAGAAGCCATAGCGAGAGCCGTAGCAGAAGCAGAGATCAAAGCAGAAGCAGAGGCTAAGGCGTTGGAAATTGAGCAAGACAAGGCAGATGAGTATGCCAAAGCCTCATGGGACGAAGAACCGAATAAGGACATGACGAGGGTATTCAGGGTGTTAAACCCGCCTACATTCAAAGTTCTTATGACATTGATGCAGAGAAAGCGTCATGTTGATGGTACGGACTATGATGAATTGACTGCTAGTATTGCACCTAATTCGGCTCAACAGTATGTGCTGTTTGAGGGAGCTATTGAGTACGTGAAACAGGTGACGGCTTTGCGGTCGTATGCGAAGAAAAGTATGCTAAAAGAGATTGATCCTGAATTGATCAATGTTCCTTGGATACCTGAAGCGCAAATCAAACTCGCTGAAGCTGAATCATTGGTTCGCAAGCTCAAGGGTCTTGTATAACCGTTAAAACAACAAAATAAGAAGGAGTAAATAACTATGAAAACAAGTAGAACATGGCTGGCAACGGTCTTAATGGGGCTTTTTGCGGTTGGCGTAATAGCTGGCCCAAAAGGTGACACGCAGTTGTATCACACAAGTGATGCTTCACCTGCGTTGCGGATAAACAACACGTCCAAGTACAAATGCGTAATTACTATTACTGGTGATGATGCAACTAACACCGTTGTCATTGGTAGTACGACTACTACTATAGACATGAGCGGAACGGATGTTGACACTATCGCTGAACTTGCTTCTGCTATTGCTGCGGCAACTGATGATGATGGCAATACACCGTTGGTAGTTGACTCATATTCAGGCGCAGTATTGACGAGTGAATCCGTTGATGCTGAACTGATGGTAGAGGCTGTGACGATTGAACGCGCACAGTGGGGTTCTATCAACTGGGACACAAGTGATACAAAGCATTATCGTGCGGCAGTAGCAAAGAAGACCTATGGCGCAAGCCGTGGTTCTGTCTTGGTGAAGTCTGTTTACGGTAGCGCAGGCGGCACTGGTGACGTCACCGTTACAGCGTATATCAATAGGGTTGAAGTTTACCGCAAGGTAATCGAAAGTCCTGTTTATGCGTGGTCAGCGGCAGGAACGACCGAGACGTGGGCTGAAGATGACGTGTCTATGGGCGTTATTGATATACCGCTTAATCTTGTTGTCAGTCCTTCTGATAACTTGACTGTGAGCGTTGACCGAGAGACTACCGGCACAACTGGTGGAATCGGTATTCGTAC
>QNFP01000146.1 GCA_003645535.1 Gammaproteobacteria bacterium
ACTATCACCTCGGAACCCGGCAGCTAAATTCCGGTCGCATTTGTATTTCGCTTTAACCCGCTATTTATGTCTATACTGTTTGTTGCTAAGGATTATAAATTCAGTCTTACCCTTTCATTTGAATAAGGAGAAACCAAAAATGTCTAATACAGCTTTAGCGGTAGCAGGAGACGACGTAACATTAAGTCGCAATGAACAATTAACTAGAGATTTTTTTGACGCCTGGGAGCGGGCTGATGAAGGTGCCATCGTCGCGGCCTTTGCCGACGACGCTGTCTACCACAATATTCCCTATAAGCCTGTCAGTGGCGCGGAGAAGATTAAGAAAGCCGTGCAAGGTTTTCTTAAAACCGGCGAGAATATGACCTTTGCAATCAGCAAAATGGTGATAGCCGGTGATTCAGTGGTCACCGAACGTGTCGATGGCTGGACACATAAAGGTGAACACAAAAGCCTGCCAGTACTCGGTATTCTGGAGTTTAACGATGATGGAAAAATCGCCGGATGGCGGGAATACTTTGATGTGAAAATGTTTGAAGGCGGTTGATTGTTAACGGCTAATCGCTAGCAAGAATATAAAAAAACCCGGGTTTAGTCCGGGTTTTTTTATATGTGCAGGAAGCTGTTATTGCTTCAGGCCACGCAGTACATTACGCATACTTTCGGCCACAGAAGAAAAAGCGTCCCGGTGGGGTCTGGCTTCACTAAGATCACAAATATCGTCAAATCTATTAGCCAGATCATCGGGTGTTGGTGGTGTTTCGGCACCAAAGTAAACACCGGCGCCTTCGACGATACCAATTTTTGAGTAGTAGCCTGCACCCGCGGAGATAATATCTCCGGAACCTTTGTGGTTCTCGGAAGCTAATAAGCCAACGATGGAGGTGACAAATTCCGGCTTTAACAAGGGCCCGGTTTTATCGTCCATAGCGTCTTTGGACATGCGGGTCATGGCCATCGGGGCGATAGAGTTGACGGTAATGCCGCGCTTGCGGCCTTCGAGCACCAGTGAATTCATCAGTCCCACCAGGGCAATTTTCGCCGCAGCGTAGTTGCTCAGGCCATGGCCACCATATAAGCCCGCAGCTGAGGTGGTCATGACGACACGACCGTATTCCTGATCAAGCATGTGTTGCCAGGCAGCTTTGGTGCAGTGCACAGCGCCCATCAGGTGGACATCAAGCACGGCGCGGAAGTCGTCCATCGACATCTTACGGAAGCTGTCTTCGATATTGTTGCCGGCATTGTTGATAAGGATATCTACTCTGCCGAATTCATCCAGCGCAGTCTGGATGATCGCCGCGCCGCCAGCCTCGTCGGCAACGGAATTGTAATTAGGTGCCGCAACACCGCCGGCGTCTGTGATTTCCTTCACCACTGAATCGGCTGCTGAGCTGGAACTGCCTTTGCCTTCGACGCTGCCGCCGAGGTCATTGACCACGACTTTGGCGCCACGGCTAGCGAGAAAAAGTGAATGGCTGCGGCCGAGACCTGCTCCGCCACCGGTTACCACCGCAACGCGGCCTTCATAGTTGATAGTCAAGATAGCGACTCCAGTTGTAAGTGAGAGTTTATAACGAATATGTGACTGGATATGGTATCAGCGAATTAACCCGACAGGGCGCTAACATTACCGAATTAGTGAGCGTCGACCGCAAGTTCCAGGGTGATCCATTCGCCGTCTTCAGATTCAACTTCTTTCGGGTCGATGATGGTCAGCCGTGCTTCGTCGAATTTGCCACTCGCCAGAAATGCAGTCCTGATGGCCTGAGCTCTTGCGTTCGCCAGATCGGCAAGCTTCTGGTCGCTGATAACCTCGGCGGCAAGCAAACGGTCCCTCAGGTCCGCTGCATAAGCTAGTTCATCCAGCTCGAGTTTACCGTTGGGATCATCCGCTGGTGGCACCTTGTGCTCTGTTTTGAGGCTTTTAAGCCGAACTTCCGGGAACCTTTCTCGGAACAAAGTTTCGAGTGTTTCGCGTATATCATCGTTCAGCATAGTTTCCTTATTATCCATGCTGAAGCTTTCTCCCAGCTGCTCGATCACGGTATTGCGCAGTGTTATGAACTGGAGGGCCGGTACGTCGATGACCGGATCAATGGTGCCGCTTATCTCCACAGCGAGTTGCGGACGCTGCTCGAAGGCTTTTTCTAACTGGGCAACTTTCTCCAGTTCAGGCGGCGTCAGGTCTGCCCGGCCGGCCAGGAACTGGAATTGCCCGAAATCCTCTGAATCAACACCGATCATGCTGCCCAGGAACCGGAATGGGGCAGTTACCACATCTGTGATCATGCCAATTAAAGCGTCCCATATAACGCCGCCCAGCTCAAATTGCGGGTCGTTGATATCGCCGGTAACGGGTAATTTGGCACTGATAATGCCATCGGGATCCTTGAGTAATGCTACAGCCAGATCCATGGGCAGGCTGGTTGCGTTGGGGCTATCGATTTTTTCTCCGAGTTGCAGGTCAGTCAATATGATGTCGTTTTTGCCATCCATAATGCCTTTTTCGATGGCATAGTTAAGATCCAGGGTTAGTTTCCCTTCCCTGATTTTACGGCCAGCGAACTGGCCGCTGTAAGCCGACATCCGCGACATATTCAGGTTGCGAAATTCCAGCACCACGTCTGTGTGATTTAGTGGCTCAAGCAGATTCATATCGCCCTCTATGCGGGCCAGACCATATTCATTTACCTGGCCTTCCAGTTTGATCTTTGCAGGTTCGCTGCTATCGGTGGCGAATGTGGAAATGGTGCCGTCCAGATTGTCAATATGTGTGGCAAAGGGCAGTGGTAAAGACATATCCGCAAAATCCATTGCTGCATCGTTAATGCGTATACCGCCGATAACCACTTGCATGGGGTTTGTGGTTGTATCCTCGGGTGTTTCTGTTTCTGTTTCTGTTTCGCTAGCTGCTTTTGTTTCGGCAGAACTGTTGTTGCCCTCAACCATCAGCTCTGAAACGTTGGTCGATTGATCTTCATAAATGGTAAAGTGGGCGTAAGGTCGTTCAAAATCAAGCGCTGAAATGCCCAGTTTGTTGGTATTCAGGTCCAGTTCGAGCCGATTTAGCGCCAGTGCTTTCCAGGCGATCAGCCGCTTTTTGCCATTAGATTCTTTGATGTCCAGATCGGGAATCTGCATCGAGCCAACGACAGTTAGTTGCTGTCCGCCTGGGATGGTGATATTCAGATCGCTGTTCAGCAGGCCACCCTCAATGAGTATATGGGCAGTTTGTTGCACATAGGGTTGTCCAATCGACAGGGGGATATCCTTTGTCTGAGCACTCAGTTTCAGCGCTAATTCCGGTAATATATTGACAGTCCCATCGACGCTAAACTGACCACCCGCGTCCAGGTTGCCACTAACGCTGAGGGGTAACTGGGCCCCTTCTTTGGTGGTGAAATCAGTTAACTTAACAACGAGGTCTTTGATTCCAAAACGGGCGGCAGGATCGATGCTGTGGTCAGTAAAATCCACACTGCCGCGGTCGATCGCTATTAAATCAACACCCAACTGCCAGGGCTTACCTGCTTCTTTACGCTGACCGCCCCCTTGCTCTGACTCAAGTTCTGCCTCGGAATCAGGTTCACTATGCTCTTCTGGAGCCAGATCTGCGAGGTTAAGGCTGCCATCTTTATTTAGCCAGGCTGAGATAGTTGGCTCTTCAATGCGCAGGCTATTGAATAGCACGGTTTGCTCCGGATAGCGGAAGGTTCCGCCTCTCAGCGCGATTTTTGTAACAGATAGAAAGTCGGTGACAGGCGTCAATCCGGTCAGTGCGAGGTCATCGATATCAAGGTCCAGCTCGTTGATTTCGGCGTCAAACGTGCCGTCATCTTCGACATGGATCTGGTAATGGAATTGCCCGGAAAGCAGGACATGTATGGTTTCCAGCGGCAACACGCCCTCCAGGTAAGCGACCACATTATCGAGAGGAGCATTTTCAAGGATCAAGTTACCTTCCGAGTCCAGGGGCGCCAACGCCAGATTACCTTCCCAGTGCAGATTTGCATTGCCAGGTAACTTGATAGTGACGTTTTGCTGCCCGTACCGATCCGGCAAGGTGCTTAGTTCCTCGATAGTAATGTCGATGGGACCCAGTTGTAACTCGACGGCCGTTTTAGGCATGTTGTCCTTCAGATCGCCTCGACCATCACTTAAGATCAAATGATGAATTAACAGGCGAGGCAGGCTGCCCTCGTCCTCATCCTCTGTGTCCTCGATTTGTCCGGCAGAAGCATCGTCCAGCAGGCGGCTAAGACGAGTATCGTCCGTATCAAATCGCTCGAAATAAAAATAGGAACCGAGCAGGCTAATCTCGTCGAATGTCCAGGCGCGATTAAACAGACTGGCAAGCTGGAAATTAATAAAAAGCTGGTCGAATGCCAACAGGCTGACTTCGTCGGTATCCTTGAGTTCGAAGCCTGACACCTTGAGGCTTAGCGCATAAGGGTTAAACTCGACTTTCTCGACTTGAGCGCCGCGGCCCAGGTCGTCCTCAATCATCCCAATAATGCTACTTTTGACAATATAGGGCACGAGGAAGAAGCCGACGGTCGTATAAAGTAATATCGCTGCGATGGCCCAAAATCGTTTGCGTCGGGGATTCAGCCATTGACCACGTATGCCCTCTTTTCTGGATAAGTCCTTTTTACGGGCAAGCTTGTCTGTGTTGTCCATGTCTTAGCAGCGTTTGATTAATGGGCTAAATCGGCGGAGATATCGGCTCTGCTGTTGATGATAAAATTGATATTTCGCAGCGATACTAGCATGCCCAGGTACGGGGCTCTAAATGGAGTTATCAGATAAGCCTTTCTATTGAACTTACCGCATTATTAACTTTCGTCGCATTTGCTGCGGGATTTATTTCGTCTATTGCCGGTTCCGGTGGTCTGTTGACCTTGCCTTTATTGCTCTGGGCCGGATTGCCACCTTTGCAGGCGTTGGCGACTAATAAAGTACAGAGCGCACTGGGGACTTTGTCATCTACATGGAACTTCTTTCGTAAGGGGCACCTTTCTCTACGAGAATTAATGCCATCTATTGTCTTCGCCCTGCTCGGTTCAGCAGTCGGGACTATAACGGTGCAGCATGTGGGCAATGATGTGCTGATCCGTTTGATACCTATCATGTTGATAGCTATGGCACTGTATTTTATCTTCTCCCCACGTATGGCTGATCATGCCAGTACTGCGCGGATTTCACATTTACGCTTCGCTATGATTGTCGCTTTGCCTATGGGGTTTTACGGCGGTTTTTTTGGTCCCGGCATGGGTTCGATTTTCCCGTTTTTGTTTGTCTGGTTATGTGGCTACAGCCTGCCTAGCGCCACCGCGCAGACCAAGGTGATGGTATTGACAATCAACGCCACATCGGCGGTATTATTTATTGTCGCTGGCCATGTGTTGTGGGATCTGGCGGCACTAATGTCGGTGGCGCAAGTGATTGGCGCTCGCCTGGGTTCAAATGCCGTGATGAGTCGTGGTACTCGTTTTGTGCAACCGGTAATAATTGTTGTGACTTTGGCAATGGCCATCAAATTATTGGTGTGGCCGTGAATTATTTGTTAACCCTGTTGCTGACCCTGGGTGTGGTGGCGGTGGCCCTGTGGGTATTTATCCGGGTTGGTACGCCGGTTTATCGAATTGAGCGTGATAATGTGGTGGCATTACTGGAGTTAGTGCTGTCTGGAAAAGCAACCGAAAACGACTGGCAGGTATTTATTGGTATTCCCCTGCGGCACAATAGCGAGTTGCGGGATATACAGAAACGATGTGAAGAGCTTACCGAGACCGAATTTACGGGTAATAAAAATGACAAACTATTTACTTCCAGAGGTCTCGTTGAGCTGGAAAAAATGCTCATGGAAATAAAACAACATGACAGCGAAGATTAAGGAACCGGGAATAAAAAAATAATGGATAACTTTTCTCCTGTAGTCCGATTTATTTTAGTGGCAGCAGCTTTTGTAGTAGTAGTGGCGGGAATGAAAGCTGCTGAGGCGCTGATTGTGCCATTTTTGCTGTCAGTGTTTATCGCCCTGATATTTTCGCCACTACTAGTTTGGCTGCGAAGTATCAAAGTACCGAATGCGTTGGCAATTGTACTGATTGTATTGTTTGTAATCGCCCTGGGTTCGATGATAGGAGCCATTGTCGGTGTTTCGATCCGCAATTTTCGCAGCGACTTGCCCGAGTACCAGGCACGCTTACAGGAGATGAGCGAAGTACTGTTCCACTGGTTGGCTGGCCGAGGCATCGTGGTAGACAGTGAACTGTGGCGCCAGGTGGTTAAGCCCAGTGTCGCAATGCAAATGGTAGGCAGTACCCTGGCCTCATTTGGCGGGGTAATGACCAATGCTTTGCTGATTTTACTTACCGTTGTTTTTATTTTGGCTGAGGAAATGGGTTTTAGGGAAAAACTTGTCCAGGCCAGAGGCGTGGTGTCTGGCTCAATGCCTGCAATGGAAGCTTTTACAAACAGTGTTAATCGTTATCTGGGTATCAAAACCATGTTGAGTTTGCTGACCGGAGCGCTGGTGGGCATTATGTTATGGCTTATGGGGGTTGATTATCCGGTGATGTGGGGCTTGTTGGCCTTCCTGCTTAACTTTGTACCGACCATTGGTTCTATCCTGGCGGCAGTACCGGCCTTATTGCTGGCTATGTTACAAATCTCACCATTTATGGTCTCCATGGTTGCCCTTGCTTATGTTGCTATCAATTTGCTGGTAGGCAATTTTATGGAACCCCGTTTAATGGGCAAAGGGCTTAATCTTTCGCCTTTGGTGGTGTTTTTGTCTCTGGTGTTCTGGGGCTGGGTGTTGGGCCCCGTAGGTATGTTGTTGTCCATCCCGTTAACCATATTGGTGAAAATAGGCCTGGAAAATGATCCAGATACGCACTGGATCAGTATTATGCTGGGCCCTGGACAAGTGGATAAACCATCAGACGATACTTCTTAGTGGATAGTCTTACTGGATAGCCCTACTGGATGGCCCCACTGTAAAGTCCTACGGGATATCCCCACTGAAAAGTCCTGCTGAGTAATCCGACCGAGTAGATAGTTAGTTGAAGCATAGTGTTGCCATGAAATTATTTGCCAGCGCGGTGGGAATAAGTGACGCCAACCCACAGCTTCTGCGGGAGCAACTAGGCCTGGCACTGTCTTATTTACTTGCTGGTGCACGTCTCAAGCTAACTCCTCTACCGTTGTCTTACCCACCCAAATTGCCAGTACAACTGGAACCGGCCGTGATCAAACTTTGGCTAATTAACCCTCGGGGCATGGACGCGCCTCTCAGCGAGCAGGAAACCAGCGATATATTTGCCGATCCACCTTACTGGAGTTTTTGCTGGGGCAGTGGCCTGGCTCTGGCACAGCGCATTCTTACCAATCCCCAGTGGGTGGAGGGGCAAACTGTACTCGACTTTGGTTGCGGTTCTGGAGTGGTGGGCATAGCCGCTGCACTAGCCGGTGCGAGTCGTGTTATCAGTTGTGATATTGACATACAGGCGTTAGCTGCCACTGCCGTAAACGCCTTTGAAAATAATGTGGTCCTGGAATATCTGGGCGATTTTAGCGAGTTGAATGAAACTGTAGATTTGTTATTCGCCGCCGATGTTCTATATGACCCGGAAAACCTGCCGCTACTGCAGGCTTTTTGCAGACAGGCAAGTACGGTTGTCATCGCCGATTCCCGCGTAAAAAATTTTGACGAACAGGGCTTCTTTCTTTTTGATCAGACACATGCAGTCACCGTGCCGGATTTGGGGGAACAGGAGGATGTTAAACAGGTGCGGTTTTATCTGGCTGGGACCATGATTGAAATCGAGATGCCAACGAATACCTGATAAACCGGAACAGGTATCCGACGTGCTATACGCCCACGGGGAGGCGATACTTGCATGCGGTTGTGGATACAAACTGCGGATGCTGTCTAATTTGGGTGGCTCTAATTCACGTGACCCTATTTGCCTGATAATGCCAATATGGAAAAAAACCCTGGCCTGCTACGAAAAATTATTCACTGTGACTGTGATTGTTTTTATGCGGCAGTGGAAATGCGAGACGATCCGTC
>QNFP01000147.1 GCA_003645535.1 Gammaproteobacteria bacterium
TCAGCGTTTTCATATCCATGAAGTGACACAGTTTCTCCCAAAAGGGCAGGCAGCGTTTGCCATCGTTAACGGTTAGCTGGATATGCGCTATGCCATTTAAATCGACTGCCATTCAATATCTCCCCGTATTGCAGCTATGCTACTTTATTAGCGAATAATCTTGATCCATTGTCCCGCGCGAGGCTCACCACCAGGATAATCACCGTTGATCAGTCGCAATTCGTCTGCACCGTATTTGCCCAGGTTTAACTGCCTGGCCAGTTTTGCGTAGGTTGCCGCCGAGCTTGCTTTTACATAATGCAGGGGGGCGGAACGATTAGCTCTTCGCCGAGAAGAGCGTGGTTGAAAGCTGCCGATAATGCTTTTGAATTGCTTGTCATAGGTGTCTGTAGAGTTATTTGCAGGGTTGCCTGTGCTGGTTGTTTTGTCCAGGGAGCCATCGATGACATTGCCAGTGAACACAAAGGCGCGGCGGCCATAATAAAGAACTGCGAGGCGGGTGTCGCTAGCTCCGTTTTTACCGGGAACGACGCCGGTATGGCCATTGAGGCGAGATACAACAATGGGCTCGGACTTCCTTATAAAGTTAATGCCGAGAATCTTTTTTATAAATATGTCGGGTGTATCGACAGTCCGTGCTTTGATTTCAATAGACAGCGTGGCTGACCTGTCTACCGGTTGGCCGATAATCCGTGCTGCATCTTTTTTGAATTGCCAGCCCTGTGGATAATCAAAGGTGAAGTTTAGTTTGTTATCGTAGTATCGGTCTTCCCGTTGCGGTGTTGTTTGGGAAGTCTGCCCCCAGGGTAAGCCCTCTGTAGCAACGCGAAACGGTGCAACACGTGGATCCTGATGGCTGTTTTCATCGGATTGCTTAACCATTTCCAGCAAACGTTTGTCATTGCGTGGATGAGTTGAAAATAGACCGTGATAAGTCTGCACTGTTTTGCCGGAATCTTTGCTGCGCTTTTTCATAAATCGCTCGTGATCTTTGAGCTGCGATATGATTTCAATCATTGCCTGGGGTGGGTAGCCAGCACGGGCGAGGGTTTTTGCACCAATAGAATCAGCTTCCAGTTCCATATCCCGCCCGTAACCACTGACGGCGGCTGAACCCCACATGGCCGAAGCCTCGCCTACCTCCATGCTGCCGGTCAAAATGGCGAACACGCCAGCGACAACGTTTGATCCGGTTTGCGCACGTTTCTGGCGTGCCGCGTGTTGCGCAGTGATATGGGCCAATTCATGGGAGAGCACTGCGGCAAGCTGTGCTTCTGAGTTCATATAGGCTAACAGGCCGCGGTTAATGTATATATAACCACCAGGTGTGGCGAAGGCATTGATGTCAGCATTGTCGAGGATGGTGAAAGTATAGTTGCCATCGGGTTCGTCGGAGTTTTGCACTATTCGTTGGCCGACCATGGTGATATATTCGTTCAATTTTGGAGCTTTATAAACCGGCATTTCCGAGGTTATTTTCTGGTACATTTCACGACCAATTTCAGCAGCTTGCTGGTCGGATAGCATTAATGCTGCATTGGCCTGCAGGCCTATACATATTGTAAAAAAAACAATAAATAAACGCATATCGTGCTGTCTGTAAGCGGGAATATTGTTAACTGGTAATCAAAGTTAGCTGGTGAAAAACGACCGCAATTGCCTGCCGATACCTTCGCAGGCCTGATCCTGTACCTGAGCAATAATTGGCACCGGTATGCCCACTGCAATTAGGTATGATGATCCGTGGGCATCGACTTTAACTCGGCCCTCTTCGTCAGAATCGTGGAGATCCCAGATTACCGCCTCGTAAACACCCTGCTTTTCCCAGGTGGCAAAACCAAAACAACCACCACCGCCTGGACCCACGGCGCAGCTGATCGAGCCCTTTCTGTCAGTAGTTTCAGTATTACCATCGACCCAAATCATATAACGGATATTTTGTGAGCGAATGCGCTGGGCAATGCTCGGCTGGTTGAGCATTTTATCCATGCGCTTGAGACCCAGTGGTGCAGTGCGTGGTTCGAACCAGGGGTAGACGGAATTCATAAACTCCAGTTCGCCTACCACACCTACTTTTGCGGCCTGGTTTATTTCCTTGCCGATACAGCTAATAAAGTCCGGTTCAGTCTCACGGTCACTGGCATGACGACGGCCAAGTACCACCACTTTGTCTTTGCCCGTCATGTCAAGCTGGCCGTTGGACTCGCGATATTCATCGACGGTGGTAGTGGTGCAAGCTATCAGGGTTGTGCAGATCGAGAGGACAATGGCCAACCTGCGTACTCCGCTCACAATGCTGCCTGCTTTTCGTCAGCTGTCGGTAGACTGACTTTTTGTGGACTAGCTATCGGTGGATTAATAGTTGGAGGGCTAGCCGGAGAGTTTGCCATGTTGCCTGCCCGATTATCGAGCCAATGACGAATTTCAGGCACCTGGGTAAAGCCGATAATGAAATGGGCTCCAGCATCTCGCAAGGCCACAATGGCGGCCAAATTAAGCGCTTTTGTATCTGATTTCATGAATTTTGTGGGGGTCTTTCCATAAGCTGACATAATCCAGTCGGCAATGGGTTCACCGCTGCGGTCGAAAACCTGAATATTATATTTGATCCATACCTCGAAAACATTGAGGTGCGTGTTGTAGGGCATAGAAATCTGTACTTCTTCGACTTTGGGGGCCAGGACGAGATCAGCACTGGCCGCTGCCGGCATTGAATCAGTAAAGCTTACCTCGCGAAACATACTTTTAGTCACCGTCGTGAACAGATCTACCTGGGTGTGGCCGATGATTATGCTGACTTCCTGAGTGTCGGTTCTTTCAAAGCGGTGCGTACTAAAGGACTCGTCAAAGACAACGACAGCACTAACTGGTAATTGACTGGTGACTGGGTCTGGGAAGGCCCCCTGGACATCAACACGGGTTGCGCAGCCGGTCAGAACTAACGCGGCCAACAGAATTGCTGATAACTGGGTTCTTTGCTTTATTAACAGTCCCTTTATTAACAGTCGCTTTACCAATAGCAGCCTTACCAATAGTGGCCTTATCAATAGTGGCCTTATCATTGGTTGTGTTATCAACAGTTGTCTTAGATGTTCTTGCTTCATCACTGCTTAGTTTAGGCTATTTAGGCCTACAAATGTTCCCCCGTTACGATAACTGAGTTGTCGCATCAGTGCTGCAAAACGGGTGGCGGTCTCTGCCCGTCCACCCGGTACCAGAAAATGCACGGGAAACCCGATGGTATGAATACGCACCAGAGGGCTGCCTTTGCGCCGGGCGGTATTAATTCGATCAACAGTAGCCAGTACCTGCCGTATCGACCCGCCGGTAAAATCATCGCCGAAAACATAGAGACTTATTTTTTTATCCGGCGCATAAAACGCACGAATTGCCCTTTGTATGCCTTCTACCGGGCTGGAATTGCTAAACGGATTCCAGCTGGCCAGCCGGTTAATGATGGCTTTGCGGCGACCCGGTGTATCAGGTATCCATTTGCCACGATAACCTGAGAACATATAGTCGCCCATGTCATTCATGATCTGGATGCCTTTTACTTTCGGATATATATCAAGAATGTTGATCATTTCGCGCCGTACCCTGGGCCAGGCGAAGTCAAACATACTACCTGATGTATCGACGATAAAAATAATATATTCGCTATCGACGGGGATGCCGCCAATGACCTGATTCTCGACCCTTGGGCGGTCTGCCAGCAGGCGGCGCATTTCCTCCTGCAGAATTTGTAGAGCCAGTTCCAGGCGGTCGCGCTCGGTGGTATCGACGGGAGTGCGCTGTTTCCTGTTTACGCTGGCTAGCTCTTCGCGCAAACGAGCGATGCGCTGGCGAAGGTCTGATAATTGTTCCTGTTTGCTGACTAGCTCGCGGTTGAGTATTTTGGTTTCTCCGCGTAGCGCAAACAGTTGTTCCTGGAGTGCCGCGACACTTTGCTGCTCGGGCTCCCCCTCTTCAAGAGCGCTGTATTCTGCCGTTCGGGCGATCAGCAGTAGTAATACGATGGCGCCAAACCCACAACTGATAACATCGAGGAATGAGATGCTGATTTCCGGTGTCGGGCGTCGTTTTAGCTTCATGGCCAATCCCTGGCAGGGCTGAGAAATGCACCGCTGGTAGATAGGCCCAGTTGCCAGAAAAAGGCTGCTGCGGCTGGATCACCTTCCATTGGAAAAAGGATAACGTTTACCGGTATTCCTTTGGGCAGAATACTCAGTGCTTCGGTGAAATATTGAGCTCGTAGCTTGCCCGATACCGTACTTCTTTGTGGTGGGCTTTGCCCCTGAGTGGGCAGGCCATCGGTGAGCAAAAATATATTGTCCGGGCGCAAAGAAAACCCATTGGCCACATTAAAGGCATGGTAAAGACTGGTGCCATCGTGGGGGATGATTGTATGCAGGTGCTTGATGGTAGCATCCAGCGTTGTCGTGTCAGATGTTTGCAGCCATTTACCTTTGGTATGGGACAATAGCGGTTTAGCTTTAGTGTTAAAGGTATATATCTGGTAGTCGCTGTACTGGGGCAATTGTGACACCAGCCACTCAACTGTGCGTATTGTACGGCGCCACTTGGCAGATTTACGCTGAACGGCGTCACTCATATTGCGTCGGCGCACTACGTTAACAATCGTTTCTGCGAGCATACTGGCGGAGCTATCTACTAATATCAGCACCCGCTGACCACCGAGTTTCAGCCCCGTCAGGTATTGGCGTTCGCCTTCGCCGATAAAACTACGTGTGTCGTTGGCGCGATCTTCCTCCCGTGCACTGGCAGTTTCTGCCTCCAGCTGTTTCACCTGTTTGCGCAACAATGCAATTTGTTGATCTGGGCTGGCCTCCATGCTCAGTTCGCGTTTACGTTCGTTCAGTTCGTCGAGAACCCGGCGTGATAGACCTTGTGCTACTACCGTTTCGTCATCTATTTCCTGCAAACTATTGCGCAATTTAACCTTTTGCTTTTCACCCTCGCGAATATCTTCAGCCAGCATGCTGGCTTCGGCGTTCAGACTGGTATCGCCGACACCAGGATCGCTGCTGGCTTCATGTTTAAGTAATAAAAATAAAAGCGTTACGGCACCGAAACCGCAGGCCATGATATCGAGAAACGACAGGCTGAAAGTGCTGACACGTCGCTTCTCACGGGTCATTTATGTTGCCCATGGATCATTTATCACAGTACCTCGATAAGCTTTAGCGTTTCGCCATGCACTGTGATTATGTTGCCGACGTGGAGCTCGTCGGGGTTGCCGTCACACTGTATTGGCAGCTTGTCCTGTTGGCAGGTCAGCACCACTTTTGCTTCCCGATTCGACAGGGTAAAGCGGGTTTTATCGACAGGGTTTTCTCTAGTAGAAGAGGAAATATCCAGGCCGTCATCGCCAACAAAGATATGCAGCATCTGGCCGATGGCATAGGCCTGGTGCTGGTAAAGAACATGGGATGGTAGTCTTTGCCCTGCTGTTACTGCCCTCGGTGCTGTTGGAATGGGTTTCTCTACCGGAGCCGGTGCAATTGCGGGCAGTGTGGTAATAAAAGCGAGTTTGTCTGCGCCCGACTCGATGTGCGTGGCATGGCTTAAGCTTGCTGTTATCGCTGCATCAGGTCGAAGTACACCAGCGTATTCAATGTAATCTTCGGCCCCGGGTAATGCGCTGATTCGGTGACTAATCAATATTGCATCAGGTTGATTTTCTCTAGCGATAGCGTCGGCCAGACGTTGCCAGCGCTGGCTGTTTGCTGAAATTAAGTCAGTGCGCAGTACATTAAGTCTGAAATTCCCCTGTTTTGCAGACAGCTCTATTTCAATTTCTTCACTGCTATTGAGTTGTTGTAACCAGCCGGGTAACAGATCGCGGAGTTGTTGCTCGCCTGCTGCGGTATGCATGGGGTCGTAACGGTATTCGCGTATAAAACGGTCGGCGATGAAATATGCCCAGGTATCGTAAAAGCCTTTCAGGGATATGTCGGGATGTTGCGTGGCATGGCGGCGAGATACCTGCTCGCCGCAGGCAATACGAGTGATGACCGAAGTGTGCAGTTGTATATCGACATGAATTATCTCGCCACTTTGATCTGTCTGGCAGGCTGCGGCTATTGCGGCATCAACCAGTCCTACGGCGCGAAAGGGCAGGGCTTTGACCAGGCCTAGCAAAATACTCAGTTGATCGGCAGTAAAATTGCCGGGGATAGTAAAAATAACCTGTTCGGGCTGATTTGCGTCGCGATACAGAGCCTGTAACTGTGCGTAGGCCAAATCTGCGTGATGCCGCGCATGGCTGTTGGCACCAGCAAGCGGCGAAAGGTTTAGCTGGTGCCAGTACTGGTTATGACTTTGCTGAGGTAGTAACCAGGCTTGGCGCACAGCGTCTAGCCCGGTAATGACTCCCTGCCTGGTCAACAGGGCGTAGCCGGGTGCGGCAAGAAAGACATCTCCATGCTGGCATTGAATAGCGCTGTCATTCAGGTCAATGATCGCAGTGCCCAAGTGAATCTCCGTTTACGTAATTTACGAGCAGGTGTCGACGTGTCTGGGTGGCGTTAATTGTTTATTCGGTTTTCAGATGACTGAGAAGATTCTGGTCACAATAGCTGTGACTATCCAGTACCAGACGTTCCTGCACCAGTTGCAACTGGTGCAGGAAAAACATCACTACGATACTAATCACCAGTGCTATAAACGTTGAATTAAATGCCACGCCAAGGCTGGCGGTGACACCAACTATATCGCCGCTAACGGCTTTGTGGGCCTGCCCCAGGGCTTCGCCGATGCCTCGTACCGTGCCGATAAAGCCGATGGACGGAATTGCCCAGGCGATGTAGCGAACCATGGCAAGCTCCGAGTCGAGTCTGTCCGACTCTATATCGCAGACATCTCCAATCGCACCGGATACATCCTGGATATTGCGGGTGGCGCTAAAGCGCTGTAATCCAGCTAGCAGGGCACGGGGTAATAAATAGCTCTGTTGATCTTCTGGCAAGGCCTGTAATGGTCGTGATAGCTGGCGCGCATCTTCCGGCAATATACGGCTACCTTCGCTAACCTGCAGCAAGGGTTGGTGCAGCAGATGGCTTTCGCTCAGGCTGCGTCTGGCTTTATATCCCATGATGGCTGTTGCCCACAGCATTAGCACAAAACAGGCCTCCTGTTCGTAATCCTTGATGACGATATACAACGTCCGCTCGGTGACAACTGTTTCGCCAGCTGCTTCGCGGGCTAGCTGATTTTCGATAGTGGCCGCAGCACTGGGACGAATCAATGCCACATAAATGGTGTGTACGACAATCACCGCGGCCAGCAAGGCAAACAATTGGTAGAAAAATTCTGATGAGTTATTTTTTTTCATAATGTGTCCAGATAAATTGCCTTTAATATATCCATCGTAGGCCGATTGAAACGCTATATATCGGCAGGGAAGGGTACCGAATAATCTTCTGATATTTTCTCTGAAGGTTTAAAATCTCGCCCACTACTAGCGCTCTGTGCTTTCTTTGCTGATGTTTTTTGTGTCGTTTTGCTGGTTTGTGTGGTGGTGGGTGTTTTATCGTTCGCCACGGTATTTGCAGACGTCTGCTTATTAACGTCTTCATCGGACGTCGCCCAACTTTGTACCCAGCCTATGCTGAGCAGGGGGATTAGCACCAGGTGCAGTTTTTTGGCCATTTATTTCGCATACCTTGCAACGCGAAAACCGAGATCATCTCGCGCTTTATTGTCGTAGTTTCGAAAAGCCAACCGCAATTCACTAATGCCACCAGAGCGCCAACTGGCACCACGGATGACCCGGTACTCACCCTTATCTGATCCGACAGGGTCGATTGCGGCCACACCCGATGTACTAAGCGCAATAGTATAGTAATCGTTGAGCCATTCAGAAACATTGCCACCCATGTCGTAAAGACCTTTCCTGTTGGCGGCATAACTAGCGACGGGGGCGGATACAATGTGGCCATCGTTATATCCGTTTACAGTTCTGGCAACCAGTGTAGCAGCACTCCGGTCGGCGATATTGGCCACTTTGCTGGTGGGTGGAAAA
>QNFP01000148.1 GCA_003645535.1 Gammaproteobacteria bacterium
GCGAAACTGGGCGGCCTTCACCCATCACGAACTGGCCTGGCCAGTATTTGACGATGGTACCGCTCTGGGCATAATTCGTATCCACTTCGAGGGTGGTGACTCGGCAGATCTGTGTTGGGCTTACACCGGCGATACACTGATGCCTCTGTCGCTGGAAGAATTTACAACGACTTTAAATGACGAAGGGCGAGCGACATCGGCAAAAGTTATCGCCGTCGATGATAAGGGGCAACGCTATGATATTGATTGTATTCGTCAGGCCATCTGCCACTGGCCATTTGACGGATATGTGCTTAATGAGGGGGCTTTCGAGTTTCGTCTGCCCGATGGCCGGGTTGGCTACGGGCTTCTGGAATTGGGCTGCCGGCTGGGTTCTCCTTAGTTGCGGACCCTAGTTCCGGATGAAAGGCACAGCTTTGGGCGCGTTGGCGCTAAAATCATCTAACCTGGCTGGCAAGCGCCTAATAATTTCGAAATAGGTGAAAGTGCCGAATAAGTGGCAATTCAGAACGAATGAGAGCGTCGAATAATAGGCCAGAGAAGCCTTGTAAAGTTGCGGGCCGGCTGCTAAATTACGCGCCGCTTAACGAAGCCGTTGTGGCAGGTCTGAGAAGACACCCTATCTGGTGCAGGGCACAGTAACGGTCGCATTCGTCTATGTACTAGGTGAAGTACCAGGTGAAGCACTACGTTAAGTGCTACGTGAAGTACTACGTTAAGAGTGACGGCGGTATTAGCGGTAAGTAAGAAACAGGCAAGAAGTAGTAACAGGCACGTAGCTCAGTTGGTTAGAGCACCACCTTGACATGGTGGGGGTCGGTGGTTCGAATCCACTCGTGCCTACCAAATTCGCTTTGCAGATGTCGCGTATCTGTACGGCAAACAAGAAATATCCAAAATAGAGTATTGAGCAAGTGGCCTTTGGTAGGGGTCACCACTGAACAGGACAGAAACATGCCCGTTATCACCCTTCCCGACGGAAGCGTAAGAGCTTTCGATCAAGCCCTGACAATTCATGATGTTGCTGCCGATATCGGTCCTGGCCTTGCTAAGGCTGCGTTGGCAGGCAAAGTTAATGATGAGCTGCACGATACCTCGTGGCTTATTGAAACAGATGCCAATTTAGCTATTATTACCGCACGTGACGAAGACGGGCTTGAAATCATTCGCCATAGCTGCGCGCATTTGCTTGCCCAGGCGGTCAAAGAATTGTATCCGGAAGCTCAGGTGACAATCGGGCCTGTCATTGATGATGGGTTTTACTACGATTTTGCTTTTGAGCGTCCTTTTACACCGGAAGACCTCACAGCTATCGAAGATAAAATGGCCGAACTGGCTGCGGCCGATACGCCTGTATCACGACAGGTTATGGAGCGTGACGAGGCTGTTACCTATTTTAATAACATTGGTGAAGCCTACAAAGCAAAAATTATTGAGTCGATCCCGTCTGACGAACCTCTTTCATTGTACAGCCAGGGTAGCTTTACAGATCTGTGCCGGGGTCCACACGTGCCCAGTACCGGATGTATCAAAGCTTTCAAACTGACCAAGGTGGCTGGTGCGTACTGGCGTGGAGATGCTAATAATGAAATGTTGCAGCGTATTTACGGTACTGCGTGGGCTAACAAAAAAGAATTAAAAGCTTATTTAAGTCGCCTCGAAGAAGCCGAGAAGCGTGACCATCGTAAAGTTGGCAAAAAGCTGGATTTGTTTCATGTCCAGGAAGAAGCGCCCGGTATGGTCTTCTGGCATCCGCGCGGGTGGACCGTTTACACACAAATTGAGCAATACATGCGTACTCGTCAGCGGGCCGCAGACTATCAGGAGATTCGCACACCTCAACTGGTGGATTTTTCCCTGTGGGAACGTTCGGGTCATGCTGATAAATTTGGTGATGATATGTTTACCCTGCATATTGATGACCGCGACTTTGCCGTTAAACCGATGAATTGCCCCTGTCATGTGCAGGTATATAACCAGGGTTTAAAAAGTTATCGGGACCTGCCGTTGCGGCTGGCTGAATTCGGCTCCTGTCATCGCAATGAGCCATCTGGTTCATTGCATGGCATTATGCGAGTACGTGGTTTTACACAGGATGATGCGCATATCTTCTGTACTGAAGCACAGATTCAGGACGAAGTGGCCACGTTTATCACCTTCCTTCACGATATCTATGCAGACTTTGGCTTCGATGAGGTTATTTATTGTCTTTCCACGCGCCCGGAAAAGCGCGTTGGTAGCGATGAAGAGTGGGATAAAGCGGAAAAAGCGCTTGCCGAGGCGCTCGATGCTGGGCAATTACCCTGGCAATTGCTACCCGGCGAAGGTGCTTTCTATGGGCCAAAAATAGAATTTTCGCTAAAAGACTGTATCGGCCGAGTGTGGCAATTAGGCACGATCCAGGTAGATTTTTCGATGCCGGGGCGACTGGGTGCCCAGTATGTTGCCGAGGATGGCTCCCGTCAGGTGCCTGTTATGTTACACAGAGCGGTACTCGGTTCATTCGAGCGTTTTATCGGTATATTGATTGAGCAATACGAGGGAGCTTTCCCATCCTGGCTGGCACCGGAGCAGGCGGTTGTGCTCAATATAACCGATAATCAGGCGGATTATTGCGCTAATGTGGTCGAAACCTTGAAAAACAAAGGGTTTAGAGTCATTAGTGACTTGAGAAATGAGAAGATCGGCTTTAAAATCCGCGAGCACACAATTCAGAGAATTCCCTATTTGCTGGTAATCGGTGATCGGGAAGTGGAATCACAGACTGTGGCGGTTCGTACCCGCGAGGGAGAAGACCTCGGTAGTATGACAATTGAGTCATTTGCCGGGCACCTCGAAGGTGACATAAAACGCCGCGGTCGTGTCGTTGCAGATGACTAGCTGTAGATGAGAAAGCTGTAGATAAGAAAGCTGTAGATAAGAAAACTGCAATTTACTAATGATGGAGAACGATTATTAAGAAAAGTTACGCCAAGGGACATAAGAAACGTTCAAGGCTTAATGATGAAATTGATGTGGCAGAGGTTCGATTAGTAGGTGCCGAAGGGGAGCAAATCGGTATTGTGAGCATTGCCGAAGCTAAAGAAGCAGCCCAGCAAGCAACGCTGGATCTGGTTGAAATATCGCCTGATGCGGAGCCACCAGTTTGCAAATTGATGGATTATGGCAAACACGTCTTTGAAGCAAAAAAGCAACAGGCCGCGCAGAAGAAAAAACAGAAGCAAACTCAGGTTAAAGAAATGAAATTTCGCCCCGGTACAGATGAGGGCGATTATCAGATCAAGCTTCGCAACCTGGTTCGCTTTCTAGAGAATGGCGATAAGGCGAAAGTAACATTGAGATATCGGGGTCGGGAGATGGCCCACCAGGAGTTGGGCATGGAAATGCTCAAACGTATTGAAACAGACCTGGAAGAATTGGGGAATGTCGAGCAATTTCCGAAAATGGAAGGCCGACAGCTGACTATGGTCATCGCCCCCAAAAGCAAGAAGAAGTAGTCATGTAAAAATGATGCCTCGTCGCGTTCAGCCTTTTGGCAGACTGTCCGGCAGGCTTCTTCTTATCATAAACCCTCTACTGAGGAGTATAGAAATGCCAAAAGCAAAAACCCATAGTGGCGCCGCCAAACGGTTTAAAAAATGTGGTGCCGGATACAAACATAAGCGGGCTTTTAAAAGCCATATTCTTACCAAGATGACGACCAAGCGTAAACGTCAACTACGCGGCACCAGCATTATGGATGCTGCGAACAAGCCGGCGGTTGACCGCATGCTGCGATCTTGATCTGATACTGGAAGGAGTTTGAAATGCCCCGTGTAAAAAGAGGTGTGACCGCGCACCGTCGTCACAAAAAAGTTCTCAAACAGGCAAAAGGATATTACGGCGCAAGGAGCCGTGTATATCGCGTTGCCATTCAGGCTGTCACCAAAGCAGGACAATATGCTTATCGTGACAGACGTGTAAAAAAACGCACTTTTCGATCGCTATGGATAGCTCGAATAAATGCTCAGGCCCGAGTCGAAGGCATCAGTTATAGCCGACTGATTGCTGGCCTCAAAAAAGCAGATATCGCTCTCGATCGTAGAGTGCTGGCTGATCTTGCTGTTCACGATAAGCTTGCTTTTGCGCAAGTTGTCGAGCAGGCAAAAACGGCACTGGTTTAACTGCAGGCAGCGCATTGGCGTTGCTGAAGAAAGTCGTTAAATTAAAGGAAAGAGCGCGAGCTCTTTCCTTTTTTTTCCTGGGAACAACTAGTTACCAGGAAAAACACTTTTCCGAGGAACAACCATGAATGATTTGGAGGGCCTCTCCGAAGCGGCAATGCAGGCTATAAGTAATGCGGGCTCGCTCGCCGAACTTAATGCCGCGCGCGTCGATTTTTTAGGTAAAAAGGGCAAGATTACCGGGTTGTTAAAGGGGCTTGGCAAGTTGCCGGGTGAAGAGCGTCCGCAGGCGGGAGCGAGAATTAATGAGGCTAAAGAAAAACTACAGGCGCTAATTAACAAACAAAAACAAACCCTCGAAGATGCTGCTCTTAACGCACGTATGGCTGAAGAGCGTATTGATGTTACTTTGCCTGGACGTAATAGCTCGCTAGGGGGGCTTCACCCCATTACTCGAACCATGGAGCGTATCGAAGAATTTTTTATCCGTGTCGGTTACCAGGTGGCAACTGGACCAGAAATCGAAGACGATTACCATAATTTCGAAGCGCTCAATATACCTGCTCATCATCCCGCACGAGCCATGCACGATACTTTTTATGTTGACGAAAATACGGTGTTGCGCACACATACCTCACCGGTACAGATAAGGACTATGGAAAAGCAGGCGCCGCCTATTCGGATAATATGCCCCGGACGTGTTTATCGCTGCGATTCTGATCTCACCCATACACCGATGTTTCATCAGGTAGAGGGCTTGGTTGTCGACAAAGATATCAGTTTTGCCGACCTGAAGGGTACGGTGGATCAGTTCCTGAAAGCTTTTTTTGAAGCGGAACTACCGGTTCGCTTTCGGCCTTCCTATTTCCCATTTACTGAACCTTCAGCGGAAGTTGATATTCAATGTGCAAACTGCAGGGGTGATGGGTGCCGTATCTGTAGTCGCACAGGTTGGCTCGAAGTCATGGGCTGCGGCATGGTTCATCCTAATGTGTTTGAGTCCTGCGGTGTTGATACCGAGGCCTACACTGGTTTTGCGTTTGGTATGGGGGTCGAGAGGCTGGCCATGCTCAGGTATGGGGTCACCGATCTGAGAATGTTTTTTGAAAATGATTTAAGGTTTGTTGGCCAGTTTTAAAAATATCAATATAAACAATATATTATAGTATTTTATTAAAGTGATTAGTTGCATATATTATGAAGTTTAGTGAGTCGTGGTTGCGGGAAACTGTCCAGTTTGATGGGGATACTGAAGACCTGGTCGCTCGATTGACGATGGCCGGGCTAGAGGTGGACGGTACCGAGCCGGCAGCGGCGGAATTTAGTGGTGTTGTGGTTGCTGAAATCACCAATATTGAAGCTCACCCTGAAGCGGAAAAGCTAAACATATGTCTAGTTGATGCCGGGGAAAGAGGTTCTTTGCAAGTGGTCTGTGGCGCGCCTAATGCGCGTGCGGGCCTCAAGGTTGCATTTGCCACTGTCGGTGCCTGTCTGCCTGGAGGTCTAAAAGTGGACAAGGCAAATTTACGCGGTGCGGATTCGTTTGGAATGCTGTGTTCCGCCGCTGAGCTAGGCCTGTCTGAAGACGATGCGGGCCTGCTGGAGTTGGCGGAAAATGCAGTGGCGGGTGTGAATTTGCGTGAATGCCTGGCTCTTGACGATACTATTATTGAAGTCGATTTAACGCCTAATCGGGGCGATTGTCTGAGCATTATGGGTCTGGCGAGAGAAACGGCCGCCCTGTATAAAACCACAGCTGCTGTGGATTCTTGTCTACCTGTAAAGCTTTTAACAGAAGAAGTATTGTCGGTACACCTGTCGGCACCGGAAGCTTGTCCGCGTTATGCTGGTCGTGTCGTCACTGGCATTGACATTCGACAGCCTTCGCCGCATTGGTTGCAGGAAAAGCTGCGCCGTAGTGGCATCCGCTCAATCGATGCGGTGGTAGATGTAACAAATTATGTGATGCTTGAGCTAGGTCAACCAATGCATGCCTTTGATCTCGATAGCATCAAGGGCGGTATTGATGTGCGTTTTGCCAGGCCCACGGAAAGCCTTACTTTGCTAGGTGGTACAGAAGTTGATCTGGATGCCGATAGTTTGGTTATTGCGGACCAGGCCGGGGCGTTGGCATTAGCTGGTGTAATGGGAGGGGAGGGTTCGGCAGTTTCGTCCTCTACGACCAATATTTTTCTTGAGAGCGCACACTTTAACCCCTTGAATATTGCTGGAAAGGCTCGTCAATATGCTTTGCACACGGATTCATCACACCGTTTTGAGCGTGGAGTGGACCCTCAGTTACCAGTGCGGGCTATAGAGCGAGCTACCGAGCTATTACTGGAGTTCTGTGGTGGTCAGCCCGGCCCTACGGTCGTTACCGAGGAGCAATCGGTATTGCCGGTAAGGGATCACGTGCTGCTGCGTAAAGCAAAGTTAGCCCAGCAATTACAGTTGAACACGGACGATATTCTGGTAGTAGATATTCTCGGCAGCCTGGGTATCAAGGTTATTGAATCGCCTGCTGATGGCTGGCTTTGTGATATTCCGAGTTGGCGCTTTGATCTGACCATTGAGGCCGATTTGATTGAAGAGATCGCCCGCATGTACGGGTATGACAATTTGCCTGTCGCTGCGGTCAATATGCCACTAGAGATTGAAAAAAATGACGAACAGGTCACATCTTTAATCGAAATTAAGCGGTTAATGGCTGCACGGGATTATCTGGAAGCTATCACTTATAGCTTTGTTGATGAGGATCTGCAAAAACTGGTCAACCCGGGCTATGCAAGCGTTCAGCTAACTAACCCAATTAGTGCCGATATGGGCGTAATGCGTACCTCGTTAATCACCGGCCTGCTTTTGGCGCTCAAACACAATGCGAATAGACAGCAATCTCGTATACGTTTATTTGAGGTCGGTCAAAGATTTATCGCTGGCGAGTCGTTAATCCAGGAAGAAATGATCGCCGGTGTTATCACCGGCAACCGTTGTAACGAGGGCTGGACCAGTGCCGACCAGGCAGTAGATTTTTACGATATCAAAGGCGATATAGAGGCTCTTTTAGCTTTTACTGGTGCTGCCAGTAATATCCTCTTTCGAGTCGAAGACCACCCGGTTCTGCAACCAGGCCAGTCGTTAGTAATAACTGATAATGCATTAAATACAATAGGTTATATTGGAAAGTTACACCCAAATATAGAAAAATATCTTGGTTTAAAGCAAAGTGTTTTTATATTTGAGCTCGAACTCGATGCGATCCACACTGGTCAACTGCCAGAATTCGTCGAAATTGCCCGTTTTCCCAGTGTGAAAAGAGATATCGCAGTGTTCGTCGATGAGCAGGTTTCCTACGAGGAACTACACAACATCGTTATGCGGAACTCGGGGGATCACCTCACTGACTTAAAGGTTTTTGATGTTTATGAAGGCAAACATGTTGAAAGTAATAGAAAAAGTATCGCTTTAAGCTTGACCTTTCAGGATAATTCACGCACTCTTACGGACGAGGAAGTCAAATCGTCAATGGATGTGGTAATAGCAGCGCTAGAAAGTGAGTGTTCTGCACAGTTAAGAGGATAATGATGAGTTCATTGACGAAAGCAGACATAGCCGAAATGTTGTACGAAGAGCTGGGGCTTAATAAGCGCGAATCCAAGGAAATGGTTGAGTGTTTTTTTGAACAAATACGGCTGGCCCTCGAGAATAATGAGCAAGTGAAGTTGTCAGGTTTTGGAAATTTCGATTTACGGAATAAAGATACACGTCCCGGTAGAAATCCAAAAACTGGTGAAGAAATTCCAATCGAGGCGCGGCGAGTAGTAACATTCAAGCCGGGCCAGAAGCTGCGAGTAAAGGTGGAGAAA
>QNFP01000149.1 GCA_003645535.1 Gammaproteobacteria bacterium
AACACCCCTCCCGCAAAAAGTCATGGTTTTAAGGGCTGAAAAATTTCCTTTAAGGCTTTAAGACCTTGAATTAAATTTTGTAACCGGAGCTTTTACACAATAGAATGATTCATTAAGGCCGGGTCGGAGTGACAGAAATGACAAGAATAGCAGTGACGGGTGCTGGTGGCCGTATGGGCCGCACTCTGATTGAAGCAGTGGCTAATCATGCCGACCTGGAACTGACTGCAGCGCTGGAGCAGCCGGATAGCTCAATACTGGGTGTTGATGCGGGCGAGCTGGCGGGGCTCGGGCGCAACGGCGTTATTGTGGTGGCTGATTTAAATGAAGTGCTCGATGACTTTGATGTATTGATTGATTTCACGGCACCGGCAGCGACGGCCAACAATGCATTGCTATGCGCGCAGCATGGTAAAAAAATGGTGGTCGGCACGACTGGTTTTAATATCACCCAAAAAGCCAGTGTGCTGGGCGCTGCTGAAAGTACCACATTGTGTATGGCATCGAATTTCAGTACCGGCGTTAACCTTTGTTTCAAACTAATCGACATGGCAGCGCGCGTATTGGGCGATGGTGTGGACATAGAAATCTGTGAAGCGCACCACCGAGATAAAGTGGATGCGCCTTCCGGTACCGCATTGAGCATGGGACAGATAGTAGCCGATGCCCTGGGGCGCGATCTGGATGAAGTAGCTGTTTACGGTCGCGAGGGGCAAACTGGAGCGCGGCGGGATGATACGATCGGCTTCGCGACTACAAGAGCCGGGGATATTGTCGGCGACCATACAGTGATCTTTGCTGCTGAAGGTGAGCGGGTGGAAATTTCCCACAAGGCCTCAAGTCGGATGTCTTTCGCCAGAGGTGCTGTGCGTGCCGCGGCCTGGCTGGCGGATAAACCTCCCGGGTTGTTTGATATGCAGGACGTGTTGGGACTTAAATAGTTACCTGCTAAACGCTTAGTATCAGTGTGTCGGGTAGCCTAATAACTGGACACTGTAGCGCTAATCCCTTAACATTCCGTCTCAGGTTTGCCCGTAGTGGCACGCCTGTCAACGCAAGGGGTGGAATGGCGTAAAAGATTACTAAAAAGCGAGATGAAACAAGAGATTTCATCTCGCTTTTTTTACAGCTTAATTTTTTAGCGTAGTTCTTGATGGCTCGGTTTTCTTTACCTGAGACATAACGATAATCTTTCGTTCGTTGTCAGAAAATTAATTACTTACTGGCCTTGCGAAGGAGCTCCTGTTGAATCAGCTTTCCCGCCCACCTGCGATTCTGGCTCTGGCCGACGGTTCAATTTTCCGCGGTAAAGCCATCGGAGTCGAAGGTCTGGCCAGTGGTGAGGTGGTATTTAACACGGCAATGACAGGGTATCAGGAGATTCTTACTGATCCTTCCTATGCTCGACAAATTGTTACCCTCACCTATCCACATATTGGTAACGTCGGAGTCAATGCTGAAGATGAGGAGTCCTCAGCAATATGGGCCACGGGACTGGTGATTCGCGACCTGCCTTTGATGGTCAGTAATTTTCGTAGCGAACAAAGTCTCGGTGCCTACCTCAAGCGCCATAACATAGTAGCTATTGCCGATATAGATACACGCAGGCTGACGCGTATCCTGCGTGAGCAGGGTGCCCAAAATGGCGCACTAGTGGCTGCTTATACGGATATAGAGCAAGCGGAAGCCCAGGCGTTGGCAGCGGCGCAAAGTTGTGGTGGTTTGGCTGGACTCGATCTGGCCAAAGAAGTGACGACTTCGTCCGCTTACCAGTGGACAGCCGGAAGCTGGCAGCTAGAAGCTAAAAATGTAGCATCAAAGCCTGGTAGCGAGGCACCGAAAGAGCAGGTCCCCGCGCCTTATCGGGTAGTTGCCTATGATTATGGTGTTAAACGAAATATCTTGCGCATGCTGGTTGACCGCGGTTGCGAGCTGACAGTAGTGCCGGCGCAAACGACGGCCAACGAGGTGTTGGCAATGGCGCCGGATGGTGTATTTCTCTCCAACGGCCCGGGCGATCCGGAACCCTGCGATTATTCAATTAAAGCGATCAAAGCCTTACTCGACGCGAATACACCGTTGTTCGGTATTTGTCTGGGACATCAGTTGCTGGCGCTGGCCTCAGGTGCAAAAACTGTGAAGATGAAGTTCGGTCATCACGGGGCCAACCATCCGGTACAGAATCTCGATGACAAAACTGTATTGGTAACCAGCCAGAATCATGGCTTTATGGTAGATGAAGAAAGTTTGCCTGCCACCCTGCGCGCCACTCATCGCTCGCTGTTTGATGGTTCGTTGCAGGGTATTACGCACACTGAAAAGCCTGCATTCAGTTTTCAGGGTCATCCCGAAGCGAGTCCTGGGCCCCATGATGCTGCACCCTTATTTGATCACTTTATAAAGCTTATGGCTGACCGGAAAACCCCTTGATGACGGTTGACGCTTTTTTGATGAACTTTGCTTGATGAACTTTGCTGATGAATCTGAGGCCTGTTTGATAAAGTCCGATGCCAAAACGTAACGATATTCACAGTATATTGATCCTTGGCGCCGGGCCGATAATTATTGGCCAGGCCTGCGAGTTTGATTATTCCGGTGCGCAGGCCTGTAAGGCGCTGCGAGAGGAGGGCTATCGCGTCGTGTTGGTGAACTCCAACCCGGCGACCATCATGACTGACCCGATGATGGCCGACGCCACTTACATCGAACCGGTTGAGTGGCGCACGGTTGCGCAAGTTATCGAACAGGAACGTCCGGATGCGCTGTTGCCGACGATGGGTGGCCAAACCGCGCTTAACTGCGCGCTCGACCTGGCGCGGGAAGGCGTGCTGGAACAGTTCGACGTAGAACTAATTGGCGCGTCTAAAGATGCTATCGACAAAGCCGAAGATCGGGAGAAGTTTGATAACGCCATGAAGGCGATTAACCTTGAAACCCCCCATTCGCGTATTGTGCACAGTCTTGAGGAGGCCTTGCAGGTTTCTGACCTGTTTGGTTTCCCGTGCATTATTCGACCGTCTTTTACTATGGGTGGTTCGGGCGGGGGTATTGCCTACAACCACGAAGAGTTTGAAGAAATATGTAAGCGAGGACTGGATCTTTCTCCGACCAGCGAGTTGTTAATCGACGAATCCCTGATTGGCTGGAAGGAATTCGAGATGGAGGTGGTGCGCGACAGGAATGACAACTGCATCATTATTTGTGCGATAGAAAATCTTGATCCTATGGGTATACATACCGGCGATTCGATCACCGTAGCACCGGCGCAGACTTTGACTGATAAGGAATATCAGATCATGCGTAATGCGTCTATTGCTGTGCTCAGGGAGATCGGCGTGGAAACCGGCGGCTCTAATGTTCAGTTTGCCGTCAATCCAGACGATGGTCGTTTGGTGGTTATCGAAATGAATCCGCGGGTTTCGCGTTCGTCGGCACTGGCCTCTAAAGCAACAGGTTTCCCCATTGCCAAAGTGGCAGCCAAGCTTGCCGTTGGCTACACGCTGGATGAGTTACGTAACGAAATTACCGGTGGTGCTACACCGGCTTCGTTTGAGCCCAGTATTGACTACGTGGTGACCAAGATACCTCGCTTTGCCTTTGAGAAATTCCCCCAGGCGGACGCCGTGCTGACCACCCAGATGAAGTCGGTGGGCGAAGTCATGGCCATCGGTCGTACGTTCCAGGAATCTCTGCAAAAAGCTTTGCGTGGGCTGGAAGTGGGTAGTGTCGGTTTTGACCCTCAGGTCGACTTGAGCAGTGATGAAGCCGCGGATGCGATACGCCAGCAATTGACCGTCGCCGGTGCCGATCGTATCTGGTATCTGGGTGATGCTTTTCGTGCCGGCATGAGCCTTGAAGATGTTCATCAGGCGACAGCCATCGACCTCTGGTTTCTGGTGCAAATTGAAGAATTGATTGCCATCGAGGCTGAGCTGGAAGCTGGCCGCCTGGGTGATCTTGACAGCGTCGATCTGTACGCGCTTAAACGCAAGGGTTTTGCCGATCGTCGCATAGCTGACCTGCTTGGTGTCAGCGAGTCTGAGGTGCGCCAGAAGCGTTGGCAGGCCAATATTCGCCCGGTATACAAACGCGTTGATACCTGTGCGGCTGAGTTTGCCACCGACACCGCGTATATGTATTCCACTTACGAGGAAGAGTGTGAGGCAGCGCCATCGCAGCGGGACAAGATCCTTGTGCTGGGTGGTGGTCCCAATCGTATTGGCCAGGGCATTGAGTTCGATTATTGCTGTGTACATGCGGTTTTAGCCATGCGTGAAGACGGTTATGAGACCATTATGGTCAACTGCAACCCGGAAACGGTATCGACAGATTACGATACCTCTGACCGGCTCTACTTTGAGTCGGTAACTCTGGAAGATGTGCTTGAAATCGTCGCTGTAGAAAAACCTCTCGGTGTTATTGTTCAGTTTGGCGGACAGACACCCCTGAAACTGGCACGTGCACTGGAAGCGGAGGGAGTGCCGATTATCGGGACCACACCAGATGCTATTGATCGCGCTGAAGATCGCGAACGTTTCCAGCAAATGATCGATAAGCTAGGCCTGCTGCAGCCGTCTAACGCTACCGTACGATCCGTTGAACAAGCCCTGGATAAAGCCTCGACAATTGGATATCCACTGGTGGTAAGACCATCTTATGTGCTCGGCGGTCGCGCCATGGAAATTGTCTACAGTGACGACGAATTGCGTCGCTACATGCGTGATGCTGTTGAAGTGTCGGACGATTCGCCGGTGTTACTGGACTATTTTCTGTCAGCTGCTATCGAAGTGGATATTGATGCCGTGTCAGACGGTGAAAATGTAATTATCGGTGCGATCATGCAACATATTGAACAGGCGGGTATTCACTCCGGTGATTCCGCCTGCTCCTTGCCCCCCTACAGTTTACCTGAGGCGGTCCAGCAGGAAATGTGCGATATGGTTAAAGCCATGGGCCGTGAACTGGGTGTCAAAGGTTTGATGAATGTACAGTTGGCATGGCAGGATGACCGAGTGTACGTGATCGAAGTCAACCCGCGTGCGTCGCGTACGGTACCATTTGTTTCTAAGTGCATTGGCGTGTCGCTGGCCAAGATAGCCGCGCGATGTATGGTCGGACAAACGTTGACTGAACAGGGTATTACCGAAGAGCTGTCGTCCCAGCATTTTCATGTTAAGGAAGCGGTGTTTCCCTTCAATAAATTTCCCGGCATTGACCCAATCCTCGGCCCGGAGATGAAATCAACCGGCGAGGTCATGGGCATCGGCGACACCTTTGCTGAGGCCTATGCCAAGGCACAGCTGGGTGCTGGCGATGAAATTCCAACTGCCGGTACGGTCTTTTTAAGCGTACGTGAGCCTGATAAAAAAGGCATTGTAGATATTGCCCGACGGCTGGATAATCTGGGCTTTGCGCTGGTGGCGACACGGGGCACTGCTGCGCTTATTCAGGCAGCGGGCCTGGATGTAGAGGCAGTCAACAAGGTAAAAGAAGGTCGGCCACATATCGTTGATATGATAAAAAATGGAAAAATAGATTTGATTGTTAATACCACTGAGGGTCGACAGGCGATCAGCGATTCGGCAGCCATTCGGGCGGGTGCTGAGTCCAATGGTATCTACTACACTACTACGTTGGCTGGCGGTGGGGCCGTGTGTATGGCCCTGGAATTCAATGGCGGCTTGCGAGTGAGGAAGCTGCAGGAACTCCACGCAGGAACAGTGTCACAGGGAGACCAATGAATAAAATTCCCCTTACTGTCGAAGGCGAATCCAGGCTTCGGGTTGAACTTGACGAGCTAAAAAGAGTGGCGCGGCCGCGGATTGTTGCGGCTATTGCTGAAGCACGTGCGCACGGCGATTTGAAGGAAAATGCCGAATACCATGCGGCGCGGGATGAGCAGGGCTTTACCGAAGCGCGCATTCGCGATCTGGAAAGCAAGCTTAGCAATGCCCATGTTATTGATGTCAGCAAAATACCGCCGGGTGACAAAGTAATTTTTGGTAGTACGGTCACCATCATTAATGTCGATACTGATGAGACTGTCACCTATAAGATAGTGGGTGATGATGAAGCTAATATCAAAGAGCAGAAAATATCCTATCAGTCACCGATTGTCAGGGCTTTGATCGGTAAGGAGATAGGCGATGTTGTGGTGGTGAAAACTCCGTCCGGTGACGTCGAATATGAAATTGATGAAGTGGCGTATCAGTAGGTTAATCACCAGGACCGTCGTGGTCGAGCTTGTTCATTACGTCCAGAAAAATAAGAGGATATTGATATGCGCATGAATACACCACGGGTGTCGCCGGTAGACGAAGCGGACTGGAATGACGCGCAAAAGGCTGCCATTGGTAATGCGAAAATGGGTGGCCGAACCCTGAATATTTTTAAAACCATGGCTAACCATCCCGGGCTTGCAAAGCGCTGGATGGTTTTTGCTAACCATATTATGGGTAAGTCATCTATTACTTTGCGCGATCGTGAAATCGTTATTTTACGCATGGGCTGGTTGTGTAAGTCGGGTTACGAGTGGGGTCAGCATGTGCTTATTGGTCTGCAATGCGATATGAGCAAAGAGGAAATTGAGCAAGTTAAAACCGGTGCGGAGTCATCAGTCTGGTCGGATAATGAACGTCTACTGCTGAAGGCAACAGATGAATTGCATGATGATGCGTTTATATCTAATAGTACCTGGCAAGGTTTGTCCAAACACTATGATACCGAGCAATTAATGGATATTGTGTTTACAGCTGGTCAATACAATCTGGTATCCATGGCGCTCAACACCCTGGGGGTTCAGCTTGATGAGGGTATGACTCTCGACGATGAGCTCCGTGCCTGATTGCTCGATTACACGCGGCCACCGCCGCATTATTTAACTTTATACCTTAACTTAAGGGGAAACAGATGAATTATTCAGATTATGAGCACTTGCTATTTGAACACAAAGATAACGGCGTGCTTGTTATTACCCTTAATCGACCTGACGTGATGAACGCCACCAATGGCCGCATGCATTGGGAGCTAACCCAGATCTGGGATACGGTAGCCAATGATGACGACACGAATGTCGTGGTGGTAACAGGCGCGGGCAAGGCATTTTCTGCGGGTGGTGATTTGAAATGGATTGAAGGTGTAGTCGGTAAGCCTGAGGGTATCCGTCGCATCCAGAAAGAAGCGGCAGATATTGTTTACAACTTGCTAGCCCTGGAAAAGCCGGTTATCTCAGCTATTAACGGCGTTGCTGTCGGTGCCGGGTTGGCTGTGGCGCTGATGGCGGATATTAGCGTGATGTCTGAAACGGCCAAGTTTACCGATGGTCATGTCAAGTTGGGTGTGGGCGCTGGCGATCATGCCGCCATTATCTGGCCGATACTCTGTGGCATGGCAAAAGCCAAATACTATTTGATGACCGCTGAGTTTATTGACGGTAAAGAAGCCGATCGCATCGGTCTGGTTAGTATGAGTGTTCCCAAGGACGAAGTACTACCTCGTGCCATGGCCATTGCCGATAATCTTGCTGCCGGTAGCCAGCACGCTATTCGCGGCACCAAGTCGACACTAAATGGCTGGATGCAGATGGCATCGCCCATATTCGATAATTCCTTACGTATGGAGATGCTCTGTTTTCTGGGCGAGGATGCCGCTGAGGGCGTCGCAGCCGTAAACGAAAAACGCACAGCAAATTTTCCTTCTTCTAAAGTGGGTGGCAGCTAAACGGCAGGAAAGTGGGCGGCGAGTGACGCTGTATCAATGACGCTGCATCAATAATGCTGTTGTTTATGCAGTAGTTTATTTAGCTGTTCATTCAGTTGTTCATTCCGTTGTTCATTCAGTTGTTCAGAGAAAAGCCGGCTTCAATGCCGGCTTTTTTGTGCTAGATTTTACGTAAAAGAT
>QNFP01000150.1 GCA_003645535.1 Gammaproteobacteria bacterium
AATGACAAATGTTTTGTCGATAGTCTCGCTAGAAAAAAATGAGGAGGCAATTATCATTGTCCTAGAAAAGTTTGTCTTGAAGTTACGGGAACGTCCATATATGCCCCGTGAAACGCTTTGGGTATTGTGATTCAGAATATCCAGATTTAAGGCGAAAATCGCGCGTAATAGCGAGCTATTGCAAAGGTTTACACCAACAGTAGGCGCTTTTAGGCGACGAAGAAGCTGGATATTCTGGCCGCAAGATACGAGTTCATGAATTGATCAGAGGTTCCCTAAGCAAAAGGCTGTTTAGATATATTTATTAATACGCCCAATACCTGGCTTATGGGCGAGTAACTCTTCCTTGTCGATACCGCAGAGTTCGTGGGGAAATACCAGCCAGGATTCGGTGGTATGAATGAAATAGTCGGGAATTAGCCGGGTTTTGTTACGTTTTGGCTTGTACCAGCTAGTGGCAATGCGTATTTCGGTTGGCGCTGTGTTGAGCAGGGTGGATAACTTGTTTCGCAATGCGGCCATAGTCTGGCCGGTGTCGAATACGTCATCTACCAGGAGTAACTTGTTGAACTGACTTTTCCGCTGGGCGATGTATTCAAGCCCGCTAATCTCTACACTGGTTTTACGCTGGTCTACCCCACTATACAGCTGCGTGCGTACAGGAATATGATCTGTTTCAACGCCCGCTCGCGCCAGCAGTTCATGGACGGCAATGGCCACGGGCGTGCCGCCGCGCCAGATGCCCACCACCAGGTCGGGCCGGAAACCGCTGTCTAGTATTTGACCGCCCAAATGAAAGGAGTCTTCGAGTAACTGGTTGGCGCTGATAAATATTTTGTCTGTCACTGGCGTTCTCCTCGGTTGATGATTCTTTGGAAGGTGATTCTTCAGTAGGGGATTCTTCAGTAGGTAATTCAGCTGTAATTTTCGAATACTTTGTTTTAAAAAGAGTCAATAGGGCTATAATACGCGACAATTTTTTGCCTGCCACTGGGAATGATGGAGTTTTACCATGAAACAATCGAAATTGGTCGCTGTATCCGCTGTGTTTATTACTGCTCTGGTATTGGGGGCATGTAGTGGTGAGAAAGAAGAAGTTAAGTTGACCGCTCAACAGGAAACCGAGATGTCAGAACGTCTGGCGCCAGATGGGGAAGTGGCTTTGGCCAGTGAGGTTGCTTCTGCGCCAGTGGCCAGTACGGGTGGCAGTCGCAGTGGCGAAGATGTTTACAATAGTAAGTGCACCACTTGCCATGCATCTGGTGCTGCGGGTGCACCTATATTAGGAGCTACAGAAGACTGGGGGACGCGCGCCGGGAAAGGCATCGACACCCTTTATACCAGTGCCATTAGCGGATTTAATGGTATGCCGGCAAAAGGCCTGTGTATGGACTGCTCTGATGACGAGCTTAAGGCTGCTGTGGATTATATGGTAGAAAACAGCCAGTAGGCTTATTCTCAAAGGCGTTAACAGAACCGCAGCGATGGCTGCGGTTTTTTTTGCTCACAACTATCTTGAGTTAGCTGCTATATCGGTGTAATTCCTCGCCGTTTAAAAGTGTGTCCAGTACGCCTCTTTTTGGCCATATCCAGCGCCCTGATAAGCACTTTGCGGGTATCACGAGGGTCGATGACGTCATCAACGAAGGCGGCTTCAGCGGCCGGTAGAATAGTGGTTTTAGCCTCGAATTCAGCAATCAGTTCCTGCTTTCGCTGTTCACCATTTTCGGCTTTGGCCAACTGTTTGGCGAACATGATCTGTACCGCATCATCGGGAGATATAGCGCTGAAAGAAGCCAGTGGCCAGGCAACCAGCAGATCCGGCTCCATGCCCAGGCTGTTCATGCCATAGTGGGCCAGGCCGTAAGCTTTACGCAACATGACAGTGAAACGCGGCACTGTAGTATGGCCGATCTCGTAGAGCAGGCGGGTTGACCAACGAATAATGCCATCCATTTCTGACTGTGGTCCAGGGTAGAAGCCGGGAATATCCTGGAGAAAAATCAGCGCAATACCAAAACAGTCGCAAAAATTAATAAAACGGCTGATTTTTTGGCAAGCTTTTACATCGATTGTGCCAGACATATAGGCCGGTTGATTGGCGATGATACCGACGCTGCGGCCGTCCATCCGCGCCAGCGTAGTGACAATGTTTTGAGCAAAGTCCGGTTGCATTTCAAACTGCTCACCGTCATCGACGATACTAGCGACGACCTTTTTGATGTCATAGGCAAAACGCAAGTCCGAGGGCACAATATCCATTAGCTCTTCACAGTGCCGCTCGGGATTATCGCGGGTTTTCTTAAGTGGCGGATCTTCCTGGCAGTTATCCGGTAGATAGCTGAGAAACTCCTTAATCTTTGCGATGCACTCTTTGTCATCGGCAACTAACAGATCGCCCATTCCGCTTTGCTCGACATGTTTGCGTGCGCCACCCAGCTCTTCCAGGGTGGTTTCAATACCCATTTTTGAGCGTAGCAAGGGAGGCCCAGCGAGCATCATGCAGGAGTTTTTGGTCATGGGTACAAAGTCGCCAATCGCAGTGAGATTGGCGTGACCACCAACACAAATACCCATAACAGCGACCACTATCGGGACATAGCCGCTCAATGCGACAAGATTACTAAATTGTGGGTTGTCGTATGCGCCCTGGCTATTGACCTCTTCCTCCAGCCGGGCACCTGTGCCTTCACTGAGTATGACCAAAGGATAGCCCTGTTCCTTAATCAGGCGCTTGAGCCGGGTAAATTTCCACTCGCAGGTCTTCCCCATGGAGCCTGCGCGGTACTGAATGTCATAGGCAGCTGCACCGACCATCCGCCCGTTTACTTTTCCATAAGCAACCACTATTCCATCTCTGGGTGTTTTCCCCGGTTTGGTGGCGGCAGCCAGGTCAGATTCGCGAGCCAGGGGCGCGATTTCGGTGTATTTACCGCTATCAAATAGCAATCCGAGGCGCTCAGCAGCGGATAACAGGCCTTTTGCATGGCGTTTCGAGTAATCGAGGTTTTCCAGCGCCAGTTTTTTATCCACAAAAGGCTGTAAGGCCTCGGTCATGGTTTGTTGTTTGGCTTTGTCTAATTGACCGTAAACCGTCGCTCCAGACTTGTCTTTGGGCACTCTGTTATCTACCTTATGTGATCGCCATGTGGCGGGGCGAGCAATTTAGCCTGATTCGCGAACGTCCTCAAGCCATAGCCATTGTATAAAATGTTGTTGCATAAGAAGGGGTCAGCACCGATGAAGGTATAAGTTGCCATCAAATTCTGGCCCTACGCCCGGCTTTTAGCGGCTAAGCGACCACTTTTTTATCACGCAGTGAAACAATTTTGTCGTCGGAATAACCGATGCCTGCGAGAATTTCATCGGTGTGCTCACCAAGTGCCGGCGCTGGCGAACGCACTGAGCAAGGTTCATCACCGAAAATGACCGGCGGGCGGGTTTGGCGCAGCCGCCCGGCGACGGGATGATCGTATTCGATAATGGCGCCGGCGTGTTTAACGCGTGGATCTTCAAGCACTTCGTCCAGTGCATTGACTTTGGCACAGGGTACACCGGCCTTTTCCAGTGCAGCCAGTAAATCCACAGTGTTGAAATTGGCGGCATACTTTTCAAATTCGTTCATCATTGCCGGCAAATTAGTGAAGCGTTCCGTGAGGGTATTAAAACGAGCGTCTTCTTTTAGATGTTCACAACCCAACGCCTGGCAAGCGCCATTAAACTCGGCATCACCGACAACGATGCAGGTGATATGGTTATCTTTCGTAGCCATGATCCGGTAAATTTCGCCGATCGGTGGGCATTCGTTAATGGGTTCGTCACCGCCAAAGCCGTGATTCCAGTAGGCATCGTTCCATAAAAAAGCCAGACTGGCATCGAGCATAGAAATTTGCAGATGATGTCCGCCTACCGTGCCCCGTTCGCGGGCAAACAGGGAAGACGATATTGCCTGCGCAGCGGTATAGGCAGCGACCTTATCGCTGACAATGTTGTTGATGAGTTGGGGCTTGCCCTGACCGGCGCCCTGGCTGGCAGCAAAGCCGGAAATCACCTGAATAATAGGGTCGTAAACACGCAGGTCTGATCCGGGGCCATCGGCACCAAATCCGGAGATAGATGCATAAATAAGGTTAGGATTGATTTTGTGAAAATCTTCAAAGCCACAACCGGATCGTTCCAGTGCCCCAGCTCGGGCATTCTGCACAAAAACATCGGCATCTTTAATCAGTTCTTCTATGATAGGCCGCGACGCAGGCTTCTTGATGTCGATGGCCAGGGAGCGCTTGTTGCGATTCATAAATGTATAACAGGCGCCGTAGCCATTGCGCATACCGCCTGCGTATCGAGAGGGGTCGCCGATACCTATAGATTCAAAGCGAATAACATCGGCACCCTGGTCCGCTAGCAAGTTTGTCGCTAGTGGGCCGGCAGTTTGTGTAGTTAATTCAACGATTTTAACGCCCTGAAGTGGGTTCATAGATTTGCTCTCCGCGGTGATGCCGCAACAGACACCACAATAACAGTGGGTATTTTTTATATGTATTTGGCCCGTGATGTTAGACAGTCAGTTCCTGGCCAGTTACACGGTAGTATGATCTATTGCACGGTATTTGCTGTAAATTAATTACTGCTGGTGTCTTTTCTTCGTGTCGGTTGATACCAACCAGGGCCTTTGGCAAGCTTGCGATGTATCAACTGGAATAAAATAGTGAGCGATTTGGTTTGTTGCTTGCTGCGATTAGGTCTATAAATAACAGAGTCTATAAATAAAAGGTAGCGAATCAGATAATCATGATTTCGGAGTTAAGGCCACAATGCGGATAATCAGCTCACCAGCTTGTCATTACACGCGACTAGCTCGCAGCTGTTTTTTGTTCGTCCTGGTGCAATGTGTGCTTGCTGCGGGCCTTGCTGAGGCTGGCGGTGGCCGGGTGGCGGTATTAACAGTTGCTGATGCCATTGGCCCGGCTACTCAAGATTATATCGAGCGCTCGTTTGAGCAAGCTTTGACAGAAAACGCGGAGCTTATTGTCATTCATATGGATACGCCCGGTGGGCTCGACGGTGCGATGCGGGGTATTATCAAAACTATTACCGCTTCACCTGTCCCCGTTGTCACTTATGTGTCACCGACCGGCGCCCGTGCCGCTAGTGCCGGCACTTACATACTTTATGCGAGCCATGTAGCGGCGATGGCCCCGGGCACTAATTTGGGTGCCGCTACGCCGGTACAGATTGGTGGCATATCTTTTCCCGGTACAGAAAAGACAAAAGATCCTGACGCCGACGCTTCTGAACAGGAAATCGATCAGGGCGATGCGATGAAACACAAAATGGTAAACGATGCTGCGGCTTATATTCGTGGTCTGGCGGAATTGCACGGACGAAATGCCGAATGGGCCGAACGAGCGGTGCGGGAAGCTGTGAGTTTGCAGGCTAGCGAGGCCCTCAAGCTAGGGGTCATCGATATCATTGCCAGCGATATTGACGATCTGCTGCAAAAGATCGATAGCAGGGAAGTGCTCGTGCGGGGCAATAAACACACCTTGCATACGAAAGGTTTAACGGTGGTTGAAATATTACCGGACTGGCGTAACCGCTTGCTCGGTGTGATCACCAACCCGAATATTGCCTATATCCTGATGATGGTGGGAATTTATGGTCTGATTCTGGAGTTTTACAATCCAGGCGGCCTGGTGGCGGGTACCGTAGGCGCAATATGTCTGGTGCTGGCGCTGTACTCATTTCAACTCTTGCCGGTCAATTATGCCGGTATGGCGCTGATTATGCTCGGTGTCGGCTTGATGATTGCTGAGGCCTTCCAGCCCAGTTTTGGCATGCTCGGCATCGGCGGTGTTATCGCTTTTGTCATCGGCTCCATTATTCTTATGGATACGGATATTCCTGATTTTAAAATTTATCTGTCGGTGGTGGCAAGTTTTGCCGTGGCGACAATACTGGTGTTATTCCTTATTATCGGCATGGTGATAAGAGCGCGCGGCAAGCCGGTGGTAAGCGGTGTGGAAGAATTGATTGGCAAAGTGGCGATGGTGGTCGAGACCATAGGCGACAATTACGCCCACGTTCGTGTTCACAGTGAGTTGTGGCGGGCATATGCGCAAACACCCTTGCAAAAAGGACAGCAGGTCAGGGTGACTGCTGTAGACGGATTAACACTGCAAGTTGAGCCCATGATGGCAGAGACCCTCGCTGTTAGCACACCTGAATCCTTTTCTGCGGAGAAAACCACATGATTGAATATCCTCTGTATACATTTCTTATTCTCATTGCGTTGTTTCTGGCGAGCGCGATTAAAATCCTGCGCGAATATGAACGGGGCGTGGTATTTTTACTCGGCCGTTTCTGGAAGGTGAAAGGACCGGGGATCATTATTATCATCCCCGGCGTTCAGCAAATGGTGCGGGTGGATTTGCGTACCATAGTAATGGATGTGCCCAGTCAGGACGTAATATCCCGGGACAACGTTTCCGTGGAGGTCAATGCTGTGGTGTATTTTCGGGTACTGGATCCCGAAAGGGCCATTATTCAGGTCGAGGATTTTTACGCTGCCACTAGCCAGCTCGCCCAGACGACCTTGCGCTCGGTGCTCGGCCAGCATGAGTTAGACGAAATGCTGTCGGAAAGGGACCGCCTGAATACAGATATTCAGGCTATTCTTGATGAGCAGACTGATGCCTGGGGAATCAAGGTTAGTAATGTCGAAATCAAACATGTGGATCTTAACGAGTCCATGGTGCGTGCCATTGCTCAGCAAGCCGAAGCTGAACGTGCCCGGCGGGCAAAAGTGATTCATGCTCAGGGCGAGATGCAGGCTTCCCACCAATTGCTGGAGGCGGCAATCACTCTGGCAAAACAACCTCAGGCCCTACAACTGAGGTATTTACAGACACTGACTGAAATCGCCAATGAACGTTCCAATACGATTGTTTTTCCATTGCCAATGGAGTTATTCGATAAGTTGTCCGGCGGTAATAATGAGACCGGCGGTGATAACGAGACTACTGCTGAATAAGGAAGTTTTTATGTGAGCGCAGTCCAGTCTCAAAATGAAAGGCTCACTTCACTATCAGCCCAGGCGATATGAACATGGCTCGGCCTTATCAAACCGCCCGATTACAATTACCGAGATGCAAGTGTTTCTACACCTTCCGGCAGCGGTTCAGATTTTAAGACACCTTCATTTTCCAGAGTATTGATATCAGCATCACTCATACCGAGGATATCGCCAAAGACCTCCCGATTGAATTCCCCCAGATAGGGTGCCTGTAGGTCAAGTTTTTCGGGAAACTCTGAAAAGCGCAATGGTACCCCGGGTATTTGTAGCTCGCCGTAACCACGATCCTGGATAGTACGAATAACTTCGCGTTCGATCAGGTGCGGGTGTTCCATTGCCTCAGGGACGCTGAGCACAGGGGCCACCGGGATATGTAGGTCCTCAAGTAGTTTAAGTGCATCATCCCGTTTGAAGTTGCTGAGCCAGCCTTCGATGATTTTAACCAGCTCATCTTTCCGTTCAACTCGCTTCATATTGGTGTCGAAATCTGGACTTTCCGCCAAATCTTTCCGACCCATGGCCTCACATAGCAGCCCCCACTGCCTGGCCATAACGACCATAAACAAAAAGCCGTCCTGGCATTTAAACAGGCCAAGCGGGGCGGCAGCGTAATGGTGATGTCCTGCCCGTTTCGGGACAATTTTGCCTTTACTGCCGGAGTAGGCCTGGACATTAATCTCATGGCTATGGAAATAAGCGTCGAGCAGGGATATGTCTATATATTGGCCCTTGCCGGTTTTCATATGGTAAAGCAGCGCGCCGTTAATCGCTGCCAGGGCGTGAACACCGGCGCTGACGTCACCGATACCAAGCAT
>QNFP01000151.1 GCA_003645535.1 Gammaproteobacteria bacterium
TAAGCCCAACACAGATCTGCCGAGTCACCACCCTCGAAGTGGATACGAATTATGCCCAGAGCGGTACCATCGTCAAATACTGGCCAGGCCAGTTCGTGATGGGTGAAGGCCGCCCAGTTTCGCGAACCGGTGGAGTGATCACGATTACCAACACCGCTGATCTGCCATTCCTGATCACGGAGTTTTAGAACGCCGGTTATTTTACCTGCCTGTTCGAGGTGAAAGCTGGTCGCCTGATTAAGCTCCCGCCCCTCCATAGCGTTGTGCGCAGGCATCAGGGCTTCCCATTTCAAGTCAAAACTTAATGGGGTCAGATCATCCGCAAAATCAAGCTGGTAACTATTCAGCAACTCTATAGCCGTGTAAGTTACCCCGCCGAGAGAGATCCCCGTATCGATATCACCGTCGGGTAGTGGCAGGTTGTGCCAGCCGCGATTATAAACTTCGCGACCATCCACTGCGACTAGCACTGCCATATTGGCAACACCCTTATTGGGGTACAGACCCATTCGTGTAAATATGGCGACCTTATTCTGCGGGTCATAACAATTAAAGTACCAGCTCTCACCCCACTGCATATCGTCAGTTTGAGCCTGGTGGCGTTTATCGTCGTTAGCCTGAATCATTGTTGTTCCTTACTGTGTCTGCATTAGTCGCCATGAGTTCGTTTAACTGGTAAATCGTCGCTTCAAATGCTCTCTTGCCGCCTTGTCGATACCCAATTCTTCGAGCATGAAATTATCCCGCGATCCTGACTTTTGCTTCATTACCTGCCAGGCTGTATCAAGATAATCTAACCTGGCGTCAAGGATAGGGAGAACAATGCTCTCGTCTACTGGCAAACCTTCTGCATTAAAAAATTGCTGGAATTTGTCGATCGCTGCATTTTTATCCGCGTAGGCTCCTGAGGAAAGCAAATAATCTTCCTCGACGTACGCTTCGTCAACTTCCAGAGCACTGAGCAGTAAAGCAGAAGCTATACCTGCCCTGTCCTTGCCAAAAGAACACATCACCAAAATACCGCCTTCACTTTCCATCATATGTTCAAACATGGTGCGATAACCTGGAATCTCTTCCTCTGTTAGCTCCCGGTAGCGCTCACCCATAATTTTTTCAGCGCCTTTTGGCGTTAAACCTTCGGCCAGCAACATATCCCACAGATTTTCAACACTGGCTACCAGCATACCCAGTTCGACGATCTCTGTGCGATCACCTACCTGTAAATCATTTTTTTCTCTTTCCATAGGACTGCGAAAATCATAGATGGTACTAATGCCCAGCTCTTCAAATTGGGCTATTTGATCTTCCCCGGAAATATTCAGAAACCCAGAGCGATAAAGCTTATCTGCGCGGGTTTTGGTGCCGTGGCTAGTTTGATAACCACCCATATGCCGCAAATTCATGGTGTTACCTAAGGGTAAAAATCGACTCATTTCCCACATTCTCCGTAACGTACTATTTTATAGCCTATATTCTATGCTTATACCGACGGTGAATGACAGCTAGAAGACTGGCTAATCCCGGATCATCACTCTGCCAGGCCCAGGACATACTTATCCCTGTTCTCGTTTGTCTATACCTGATAAGGCTTAACGAAAACATATTGGTCTTGACCCACTTGCCTGTTACCTGATAAAAAGTGAGCTCAGCACCCACTCGCGAAAATATAAAGGTGGCGTAGGCTAACACGATCGGCTGGCAAGTTATTGAATCACACGACATTAGCCACCAAATTCGACTACTGAGAAGCCAGGCACGTATATTGTGCAAACTGACGATGAGAATCGCAGACAACTAAACAGGAGCAAGCAACTTGATTACTGAAAACGATGTCTATTTCCATCCGCCCACTTCTGACCACTACACCTGGGCCGAAACCAATTATTTTGGCTTTTACGTTGCCGAGGAAAATATCCATGTGGGCGCTTACGTACAAGCCAAACCCAACCTGGGTGCTGTTTTATCCAGCGTAACTATCTTTGATGGCATCTCTAATACACCTCACGAAGTTCTTTACTCCGATTGCCACATGCACCTGCCTATGCCGGAAGGCAATCTGGATGATTTTAAACTGGAAAACGGCCTGGCCATTACCTGTACCAAACCAGTCATGGACTATCACCTCCGCTTTGACGACAAGAATGGTGTCAGCTTTGATGTCAAATATAAGGCCTTGATGGAACCCTATGATATCCACGACCCTAAAATGGACCCACTGGCCGATCGGATTCAAGACGCTGATGTTATCAGCAACGCCGCCTATGCCGGTCACTGGGATCAGAGCGGCCACGTCACCGGGACATTAAACATACGCGGCAAAATCTATGCCGTAGATTGCGTGTCCAGCATGGATCACAGTTGGGGTCTGCGTGACGAAAAGCAATTAAAGAACTTTTGCTGGATGAACGCCAATTTTGAAAACGACACCAGCATCCATTGCCTGTACCTGGTTGACCCTGAACAACTGGATAACTACCCTACCATCGTTCATGGCTATGTACGTGAAGGCAGTGAGGTGTTTGGACTCAAAAGCGGTTCAGGAAAAGTGCATCGTAACGGTTATCTGCACCAGTTTTTCGACCTCGAAGTTGAGGACGTACGTGGCAAGGTCCACAATTTTACCGGGACGCCAATGACCTCGAACCCCTGGTTAGCCTGGCCACTGATGTTCCTTACCCATTCATTTTGCCGCTGGGACAAAGGCGGAATCAAAGGCTGGGGTGAGGTTCAGGATCTTTGCAAAGAGGACTTTAACGCTAAAATCAAATAAATCAGCAGTACTTGCACCCGGTTTTTCCTTCAGGGCAGGCCGGGCTTATTACTTAAAATATAATGGGGTAAATCAGCACCATGAGTCCTGAAATAGAACAGTTTCTATCCGGCATGAAAAAAACCATAGAAGAAGTGGTCATGCCCAACCTCACTGATCGGTTTGCTCAGGAGCAGGCTGGCATTGTCGCCGCCACACTCGGTTTTTTAAGCACTATTCAAGACAAAGTATTTCATTACGAACTTTTTGAAAACCAGGAATACAAGCGTATTTTGCAGGATGTATTAACTACACTTGATGCTGACGCAGAAAAAAATGACGCGATTTGTGTTGTTGTAGAAAATGTAAATAAACATTTTCTACATGATAATCCCGCTGAACAAACTGCATTTCGTCCCTACCCTTTTATTCGTGGCAGCAACGAAAACATGAAGGAGTTTCTGTGCGAATTTATTCAGCTTCAACCGGATATGCCAACACAGGTTCGAAAGGATTTTGAAGCCCTGCTCAAACCTTTTTTCAAATCAATAGAAACCCGGGAACGCTCCTGGGTAAAGGGGCTTGGATTTGATCCTGAAGCCGAACAACAGGCTGATATAGGTGATTTACTGTACGAAAATGAGTATCTGCGTGGAACTAAACCTCAGTAACTAAGCAGAGAGCCTCTATGCCCTACTATACGCAAACCCTGAAAGACAGGGCACACCCCGGTCATGCCTGGGTAGAAAAAATCAGAACCCGATACCCCGTTGAACGGGCTATTGATGAAGTGCTGAGCAGAAAATTGAACAGGCGCAGCCATTCTGCCGCTCACCGAACTGATTTCGAACACATTGAAACCCGCTTGCTCGATTACCTCAGAGCAACTACTGCTCAGGACGATATAGCAATTGCCAACCTGTCGCGTTTATCGGGGGGCGCATCCAAGGAGCAGTTCACTTTTGATCTGACCTGGCGGCAGAACTCGGGAACAAGTGATACCCGTAAACTAATTTTGCGTATGGATCCCAGCGAGTCTATTGTTGAAACTCACCGCCTTCGCGAGGCACAGGTACTGAAGGCTATGTGGGGAGAGATTCCGGTACCCGAAGTATTCTGGTGCGAGCCCACCGAAGAGCACCTGGGCCATCCCTTTCTTATTGCCGGCTTTTTAGAAGGTATCGTACAGCCTGAAGGTGGTGACAAAGCCAGCGGTTTGGGCATGTATTTTGAACCCGAGCTACGCAACAGCCTAAAGGATCAATTTGTTGAACACCTGGCACATATCCACAATGTCGACTGGCGTCAAAAAGATTTGTCGACCTATGATCAACCGCGCAGCAATTCCACCGAAGGCAATGCCTGGTCCTTAGGCTGGTGGCAACGTGTCTGGCAAGAGGATGCTATAGAGGCACATCCTATTGTCGAAAATGCGGCACGCTGGCTATGGGAAAATATGCCCATCGTGGAAAACCCGGTGATCGTTCATGGGGATTATCGAAGCGGTAATTTCATGTATACCAAAGATCAACGTATCAATGCTATCCTCGACTGGGAACTGTCCCATATTGGCGATTTCCATGAAGACCTCGCCTATAGCGCACTGGAAATACTGGGTACGCCGCTCGAAAATGGCGAGGTGCTAACCAGCGGTCTGATGCCCAAAGACGAATTTCTGGAAAAGTATGAACAAATGAGCGGCAATATTATTGACCCAAAACGTCTTGTCTATTTTGAAGTTTTCTCTTATTACAAAGCAGCCGTTATCGCGGTCGCTACCAGCCTACGCACCAGCTATGGATCCAAAACACACCTCGATGCCATGATGAACCTGATAAGCGGGTTTGGCTACATCAGTGTTTCGGCCCTGCAACGAGCGCTGGACAAAGTATAAAACACAATAAACTTCTGGAGCAGCCATGACCGATTACACCACTACGCAGGCTAATCGCACCAATCCCTCAGCGGCCTGGATTGCCAGTATACGGAGCAAGTACCCGGTAGAAAATATTATCGATGAAATGTTTACCCGAAAGCTTCAAAAACGCAAGGAAACTGCCGGGCAGAATATGGATTTTACCCGGCTCCAAAAACCCCTGACCGAATTTTTAAAAGCCGAAACCGGGCAAACAGATCTTGAAGTACTCGATTTGCAACGGCTGTCCGGCGGCGCGTCAAAAGAACAGTTTACGTTTGATCTGGTTTGGCGGGGACCCGCAGGGACAAGAGAAACCCGCAAATTAATGGTACGCATGGATCCCAAGGAATCCATTGTCGAGACGCATCGCTTGCGGGAGTGCCAGGTGTTGAAAGCTGCCTGGGGCGAAGTACCTGTACCGGAAGTACTGTGGATAGATCCAGAGGGGGAACAACTCGGGCAACCCGCTTTGATTGCAACCTTTCTTGAAGGGACTGTACAACCCACACAGCCCGAAGAAGGTGAAAAAATGAGTGGCGTGGGCATGTATTTTAACCCCAAATTACGCGCAGCTCTGGGCGATCAATTCGTTAAAATACTGGCCGATATTCATGCTATTGACTGGCGAAAAAAGGATCTGACTACCCTGGATGTTCCAGAGCCTAACAGCAAAACGGCAGTACAAACTGCGCTGGGGCTGTGGGAACGTGCCTGGAACGAAGACACACTTTGTGCTCACCCAGTGATGGAGCGTGGCGCACTGTGGTTGAAGGAAAACATGCCCGTTGTGGAAACCCCTGTTTTAGTACATGGCGATTATCGCAGCGGTAACTTTATGTATGCCGACGACATGAAAATCAACGCCATTTTCGACTGGGAGCTAGCCTACCTGGGTGATTATCATGACGACCTCGCATGGGCGAGTCTGACAATTTTTGGCGGTCCAGACGAAGAAGGAAAATTACTGGCAAGCAGCCTTATGTCGACAGAAGAGTTTCTCGAAAAATACGAGCAATATAGCGGTAGGCAAGTCGACCCGACCCGGCTGTTTTATTACCAGGTATTATCCTTTTACAAAATCTCGGTCATCGCTGCGGCAACGAGCATACGAGCTGCATACAGCCGTAAAACACATCTGGATGCGATGATGAATTTCGCTGGCGGCATCGGTTATCTGGGTATATCAGAGTTAAATCGTTTGCTGGATAACGCTAAATAACACCGCCACAAATAACACTCGTGCTATCGCGATGGCTCCGCTATCGCAGCGCCACCTGGCCAGCGGTAATCGTTAGCCCCATATGTATATTCGCCATCGCTACTGATCGTCTGCGTGCGGCCTATCACTCGCCGCGACTTCTGCAAGTCATGACCTTTTTCTACCAGTAAACGTTGCGTGTCGAGGCTTATACCCGTCTCTATAAATACCGTATCCGGTAACCATTGATGATGTATCCGCGCTGCCGCTGCCGCTTCGGCAATATTCATTTCGAAATCCACTACATTTAACACCGTCTGCAATACCGTCGTAATTATAGTGCTGCCCCCAGGGCTACCCGTGGTAAATACCGGTTCACCGCCCTTGAATACAATTACTGGCGTCATCGAAGACAGGGGTCGCTTTTTTGGCTCGATGGCATTGGCTTGCCCACCGAGCAGGCCATAAGCATTAGGCACACCTGATTTGGCAGAAAAATCATCCATTTCATTATTCAGCAGAAAGCCGGCGCCTTCGACCGCAATGCCACTGCCGTAGGAAAAATTAATCGTATAGGTATTACTGACGACGTTGCCGGCATTATCCCAAACAGAAAAATGTGTGGTTTGCGGACTTTCTTCCGGCAAGTTTAAACCGGGAGCAATATCGCTGGATGGTGTTGCGTGATCAAGATTAATCCCCTCGCGCAATCTTGTCCCATAGGATTTATCTATCAAGTCGGCTACCGGCACAGGATAAAAGTCTGGGTCGCCAAGGTATTTACTGCGATCGGCATAGGCGCGTCTCATAGTTTCAATAAGGCGATGTATATATTCGGCACTGTTGTGGCCTAACTCAGTGAGCTTCCAGCCCTCAAGGATATTGAGCATTTGCAGTAGATGAACACCGCCTGAAGAAGGTGGCGGCATGGCCGCTATGTCGTAACCCCGATAGGTGCCCACTAAAGCTTCGCGTTCAATCACCCGATAATCGGCAAGATCCTGTCTGGTTATCAAACCGCCATTTTGGTTCATATCCGCAATAATAAGCTCAGCTACCCTGCCCTGGTAAAATGCATCTCGCCCCTCTTTAGCCAGTGCTTTGAGGGTACTAGCCAGATCTGCCTGACGCCACAGGCTACCCGCCTGCAAAGGTGTGCCATCTGGCCCGAAGTAATATTTTCTGGAAGCTGGCCACTTAATAAGTCGTTGCTGCGCTCTGTTAAGAGAATATGCCAGTGGGTAGCTAACCCTGATGCCCTGTTCAGCAAGCTTAATCGCCGGTGCCAGCACATCAGCTAGAGAAAGAGAGCCGTAATTTTGCTGCGCATGAATCAGGCCTGCTACCGTGCCGGGTACACCCGCAGATAAATAGCTAAACCGTGCTTTGTTTTTATCAACCTCGCCGTTTTTATCGAGAAACAGATCGCGAACTGCGGCTAATGGCGCCACTTCACGGTAATCAATGGCAATCGTTTTGTTTTCACTGGCCAGGTAGACGAGCATGAATCCGCCACCGCCAAGATTTCCCGCCTGTGGCAAAGTGACTGCCAGCGCGAAACCCGTCGCTACCGCCGCATCGACCGCATTGCCGCCGGCAGCAAGTATTGCTGCGCCGGTCTGACTGGCCAGTATTTCCTGAGATACAACCATACCTCGCCCACCAACAACGGGATGGAAACGATCCCCGTACTCAATAATGGGCGGTTCGCCGTAACTGCTGGCACTAGTGAAAATTAATATGACTGATATCACAGTCAGTAGCGAATGGGCTTTGAAATTGTTAATGAATCCGATATCTTGAAAATACATAAGTGAGGCTTTGCTATGCGCTGAGAAAGGACATTTTATCAGTATTTATGGAATACTTATTATTCAACATAAAGCCTCTTCAAAAAACTACCTAATCACCAGCCTAGCTAAGCCCTGCTTAACTGTATATAATCACAGTATATCTAGTTGATTATCAAGGACATGGGTGATGGCGCGCAACAAGGTTCAATATCAGAAAGGCTTCAGTTTAAA
>QNFP01000152.1 GCA_003645535.1 Gammaproteobacteria bacterium
AAGAGCAGAAAAAACCGCAGATTTATCCTGTTTAGTCAACACCCCGGCCTTACGAATAATCAACTTATCATCCAAAGTAAAAAGCTTCATCCGCACCACAGATGCTGAAGGAAGTCCGGCAGTGCGCTAATAGGGGACAGACCACGAATATATAGACAATAATCCAGAATGTAAGGGAAGGTCATGGGCATTGAGCCTGGTCGCTGAGATTGTGTATATGTGGCTTTGTAAGACGCGACCCCGTTTTTGCGCGTGAATCATAAACGTGGTCTGTCCCCTAATACGCTCTATAAAATGCCGGTTATTGCTGGTGTTAGAAGCCACCCTAGCGCCAACCTTCCAGCTGAGATACACTGTATTACATTGTAATTGAGCAGGTGTGTAGATTATGAGCGTCACGAGTATTCGCCTACAAAAGGATCTAGAAACCCCACTAGAAGACTTGGCAAAAAAGCTTCACAGAAGTAAGAACTGGCTCATTAATCAGGCGGTTAAGGAGTTCGTTGAAAAGGAAAGTCTAGAAGAGCGGCGATGGGCAGAAACCCTGCAAGCACTAGATTCTGTAGAACATGGTGCCGTTGTAGATTCAAAGAATGTCCATGAGTGGTTAGACACTTGGGGAACTGAAGAAGAGTCATCTCCCCCTAATTCATGAGGCTGGAATATTCGCGGGAAGCAATAACCGATCTTAAACGTTTAAGAGCATTCATTGCCGAGCACAATCCCACGGCAGCGAGTCGAATCTCCTCTGAGCTGAAACAAGGGGTTCAGTCTTTAACGTCCCACCCTAAACTTGGTCACGGAGTGCTTCAAGCACCAGATCCGGAGACCATTCGAGATTTAGTGCTCGGCAAATATATTGTGCGGTACCTGTTGCTTCAAGAGCGTGTTGTTGTGCTCCGGGTTTGGCATCATCTGGAAGAAGAAAGATAATCAATAATGCCTTTTAACAATAACTTCCAGGCCGACCCAAAACCTGCCACTTCTTTTTTGGCAGTCGCTACGACTCCATCTTGCCAAAAAAGCTGCGTCGATTTTCGGTCTGCTGAACTAAGCGTTATGTGTAACCACTAATCGGAGAAGTTAATGGCAATAAGTGAATTTGAGGAAAAGAGGTGTGAAAGAGAGATGGAGAAATTCCTTGCCGTTCATCGGCCTCCCGTTCACATTAGAAATGAAGTAGATATTGCCTATCGTCTAGAAAACCAGAGTGTAGAAATTTTTGAGGTACGCCCGCATTGGCAGAACAAACTCGAAAAAATTGAAACTCCAGTGGCTAAAGCTACATACGTAAAAACACAGAAGGAATGGAGGATATACTGGCATAAAAGCGATATGAAGTGGCATCGGTATGAACCCAAAGCAGAAGTACAGTGCTTTGAAGAGTTTTTGTCTATTGTCGGTGAAGATAAGCATTGTTGCTTTTGGGGTTAATCGCATAACAATGCAAGCACTCGGATGCCAAAAGCTCCGTTAACTTAAGCTGTAGCTTATGGTGTACGTGTAGAATAAATGTGGCACCTCTAAATAACTTCCGTTAAATCACGAGAAAACATAAAGGACATAAAGGATTATCGTTATGAACTGGGATGCAATCGGTGCCATTAGTGAGGCCGTTGGCGTGCTAGGCGTAATTATTACACTGGCTTATCTGGCAGTACAGATTCGCCAAAACAGCCGCACCATGGATCAGCATACTGCTGCCGTTGTCTCCGCAGCTGAAATCGCCGCAGCGGATCAAAATGGAAGGCAATATACGATTTTGGCTCAGGATTCAGAATTGGCTGACATTGTCTATCGTGGCAATCTGGGGCGGGAATTAAATCCGCTTGAACACATACGGTACAGTAGCTACTGGTTTACATGCTTTGTGTATTGCCAAAACGCTTTTTTCCACAATAAGCGTGGCTATACCGGAAAGGCGAGTTGGCGCATCTTTGACATTGGTTTTTCCAATATATGATGCTGCCTGGTCTTGATGCACTGTGGCGCCTACAACGGATTCAAGAGTGTTTTGATTCCGATTTTGTAGTCTACTTAAATGGCAAACTTGGCCCCAATAATCATTAAATGCTGCTCGCTTTAACTGAGGATCAAAGGGTAACCGACCCTTATCTCGTTTTCCGTAGTCAGGGCCATTTTCTTGAGGCGAATCACATCCCTTACCGAACACATAAATGGGCTGTTTTGATGGCAACTTCCTTTAGCCGGTATTACTGTATATAAAAATAGTATATCTAAAACTGCCAACTGGAAATTTAATGCGTTCATCTAGAGGCCCCAATCAAAGGCCTTTGCTTTATTCATATATTTGAATGTGTTACCGACATTTTAGCGGTGTGTTTTTCGCCACATAATTGAGCGCGCGCGTCATATTTGAGAGAATTTATTGACCCATTGATTTTTTCTTTTAAATCAAGGTATTGTGGCCCGAATAATTAATCAATCAGGGAATGATATGTTGCACCTGCACTTTTATGTCCAAATACGGGTACATCATGCACCCCTGCACGCATTCCGAACATATGTCGCACGTGGCGTTCAATAATAGTTATACGTAAATAGATATGGAAGTAATTCGCCGAGTTGGAAAATGGTTAACCCCCGCTATTTGCATAACACTTGGGCTTTTATATCTAAATGGAGCCGCAGCTAGTTGGTGGGTTTCGTGGGGGCTACCTACAAATCATCCCGAGTCCTGGGAGCAGCGAGCTATATCCCAACTAGGGTATGCTGTTGCTTTATTTGCAGCAGCACCAATGCTCTTTATTGCTTTTAAAAACAGGTTTAATTTAAAAACATCAAATTACAAATACTGGTGGGTAGCTATAACTGTAATAGCTCTTTACTACTCATGTGTTAGGGTTTTGGTATTAACTGATAGCTGCCTAGATTCCGGTGGTTCATGGCAGGCTGCGCAATTTCGGTGCCAACATGAATAAACGTATAACAAGGTGCAGCACAATCGCACAACGCAAAAACGCGCGTTGTTCTGGACTCGCTACACTGCGTTTCGCTCGCCTGTGTGCACGGCGTTAAATGCCATGACCGAGCCCGCGCAGATACTAGTTGCCTTAGCGGAAATTTCCACAGGGTTAGCCGGCTTTAGTGGCGTGGTGGTAGTTTTAGCTAAGGATGAATCTTGGTCCATACAAGAGCAGCTATCTATCTGGGCGCTTTTACAAGCTTCATTAGGCGCCATAGTGTTGAGTTTGCTTCCTCTGTTAATGAGTGAATTTTTGTCCAATCAAATTCTTGCATGGAGAATCTCCATCGCAATACTTGCAACATTTCATATAGCAATATTTGTCGCCGATATGTATCGAACGTTTGTTGTCACCGCCGTTGTGCCGCCTATGCTGATGTTCATTCCCGGTATCATCATCTCCTTGGCAACTACTGGCTTTCTTGGCTCGCTAGCTCTCGGTTACTTTCCCGAGCTAATGTATCCTGGATATTTACTCGGTATAGTTTGGTTGCTATGTGTGGCAATCATTTGGTTTGTATCTGTCATTCGTATCATAGTGGCTAGAGGCACCTAACATGTAGTTGAAGTCACTCTCTTTGGTCGTTCGGACGAGGCGTCTTCGCCGCTTAACTGGGTGTTAGGTCGCAGCGGATGAGTAGGCAAATGCCAATCTCCGCTATACTTCCAATTTGGATAATTAGTTTGCTAGTGACTTATCACGGGTAGTGGTACAGGCCGGTACGCGACCGATAAGCTATAACCGCAATTATTTATCGATTTCAAATCATCGACAATTGGGTTCTCGTTAAGATCAGACGAACTCTTTGCGAATTAGAAAATGGGGACGCTTAGTGAATTCGATGTGGGCTGAATTAAAACGACGAAAAGTAGTTCGTGTTGGTATCGCCTACATTGTTGTGGCCTGGCTCTTGTTGCAGGTAGCAGATGTTGTTTTGAACAACATAGAGTCACCCGCCTGGGTGTTCCGGACCATTCTACTTCTATTGGTTGGTGGCCTTCCTATTGCGATTATTTTTGCCTGGGCTTTCGAATTCACACCGGACGGAATAAAAAAAGATGAATCGATCAGCCATTCAAATTCATTTGGGGCATTGGCGCTAGCTCTCGTAATTGCACTGATTATCGCGGGAGCTGGATTCTGGTTTCAGACGGATCATAGTGATAAACAACCCGGGGGGGCTTTTGAGCAGGATGCCCAGGTGATGCGGGATTCTAATCCCGTATTGGCGGTACTGCCGTTTACAAATATGTCGAGTTCGTCAGATAACGAGTACATTGCTGATGGCATGACAGAGGACGTGATTACGCTATTGGCACAATCGCCGGGCATTGAGGTTATCGCACGCAACTCCACGTTCAAATACAAAGGTCAGAATCCCGACATCAGAGATGTCGGTCGCGACCTTGGGGTGGATTACGTTGTAGAAGGCAGTATACGACCACTTCCACAGCGTATTCGAGTGACAGTGCAGGTAATTAATACAAATACTGGGGCGCATATCTGGGCCGAACAATATGATCGACCAATGAGCGAATTTTTTGACGTTCAGGACGAAGTCAGTCTAGGCGTCGCGGCCGCAGTCGGCGATGCGATTTTTAGAGAGGAATTCAATGCTGCCAATCAGTCTCGCACGGAGAATCTCACAGCATGGATGATGACGTCACGAGCAGATGTCAACTTCAACCTGGGCGCTATTTCTGACGAGGAGGATATTGCTCTCGCCCGCGAAGCGGTTGCGGTCGATCCCGACTATGCCCTGGCACATGCTGCCCTGGCGCGGTCATTGGCAATCGTATCTCTGGCATATGGCTGGCCAAATACCGAAGCGCTTCGACCAGGTGCAACCGCGTTTCGTGAAGAAGCCGAGATTGAGGCGCGTCTCGCCACGAAAATGGCGCCGGATGATCCCAAGGTGCTAGCTTTTACGGCAATCGCTCTACTGTGGACCGGCCACCCTAAAGAATCGTTGTCAATTGCCGAGAGGGCCACAAAAATAAGCCCTAGCTACGCCGAAGGAATTGCTTACTACGCGGACATATTGACCCACAACGGAAGCTCGCGGGAAGCAATCGCACATTTAGACAAAGCGATCCGGCTAACGCCGTATGCGCCACAAGTGGGCTTTTATCATTTCTTACGTGGAGAAGCGCTCATGCACCACGGAGACTTTGTAGCAGCAGAGGAATCCCTTGTTCGGGCGATGAGGGATTTCAAAAACTTGAACGAAATGGCGACACTTTACCTGGCTGGGACAAGGCTAAGGCTTGGCAACGTCGAGAGTGCCCGATCATTGATAGAAGAAATGAATCAATCGTCGGGCCTGTCGATTGAAGATGCCCGACGGATAATGGAATTTTACACGACGGATGGCGGCGGCGATCACTTTATATCCATCTGGGCAGACCTGGCTCGTCTATGATTTCGGGATCGCTTATACATGCCGGAGCATGAACAGGCACTCTGCGTAAAAGGGGTCGGTGGCAATTACAAACGATAATAGTTCGGTATCGCCACCCAAGTTTTTTATGCGAATATTATTAAGTAGTCCCTCATCAGCTCAATGGTGGAAGGATCGATCGAGAAATCTTTATGCGCCCAGCCTTGCCGATAACAACTATAAATTGACGCCTTAGGCGCACAGAGGAAACCAGAAATGAATTGGGAAATCGTTGGAGCAATTGCAGAAATAGCAGGTGTGGTTACGGTTGTTGCAACAATAATATTTCTCGCCGTCGAAGTAAGAAATACCAGAAATGCGACAGAAGCCGCTTCGATTGACACACTAGCCACCGGGTTCAACACACTCCACGCCCATATCATTACAGATCCAGAATTCGCGAAAACCTGGATGACAGGGCTAGCAGGCCTTGACGAAATCGATGACGTGGGAAGAATGCAGGTTGGACTACAAATGCAAAGCTATCTTAATCATTATATCGCCCTTAGAAAACATTATGAGTCTGGGCTTCTTCCGAAGAAAGATTTGGAACCGTACTCGATAGGGATGGCGGCATTTATGAATTCTCCGGGCGGACGTCGATTACGCTCAGATTTTTTTCTGCCGCCTGCGATTGATGATGACATCGAGGAATACAAAGATCAGTCCGCGCAGTATGAGTGGCTGATTAGCGCTGAAAATGAAATTGAATCGTAAAAGGGGATCAACCAGACGGATTATCCCAATATCAGATTTATATACGAGGAATAAATGGCTTACTTCTATCTGTCGATGGCAATACTTGCTGAAGTAATTGGAACAATTGCATTAAAGGCGTCGAGAGAGTTTACAGCGTTCGCTCCAAGCCTGATCGTTTTAGTTGGATATGGAGTATCGTTCTACTTTATGACTCTTGCGCTAAGAAGCATACCCCTGGGCGTCACGTATGCAGTTTGGTCTGGGGTTGGTATCGTACTAATAACCATAGCTGGCGTATTTCTATACAACGAAATACCAGACTTTGCTGCGATTTTGGGCATGGGCTTGATCATAATCGGGGTTGCTGTAATTTATATGTTTTCGAAAACTGTTGGCCAGTAAATCTAAGAAATCATTCAGGTGTGCGCTGTAGCTCTCCTGTTTGTCAAGTTTAAGAGGTTTTTCGCCATCGCCGTGGCCTGTTTTTTTGGGGAGTTAATATCAGCTTGTAAATCGTTTCAGCTAACCTCGCAAATCGGTCGGTCACTTAACTCAAACATTATATTGCTCAATAAATGGCAGAGGGAATATGAAAACAATTGGCCTTTTGGGCGGGATGAGTTGGGAAAGTACTGTTAGCTACTATTGTGCGATTAACGAGGGAGTTAAAAATAGACTTGGAGGTTTACATTCAGCGAAGGTCGCTATGTATAGCGTCGATTTCGAACCCATAGAAAAACTACAACATGCTGGCGACTGGAATAGGACAGCGATAATACTCTCTGAGGCCGCTCGAAATATTGAGTCTGCTGGTGCCGATTTTTTGCTTATTTGCACAAATACGATGCATAAGGTTGCCCCGGATGTTGAACAATCAATCAAAATACCACTGCTTCATATTGCAGATGCAACGGCGGAAATACTTGTGCATGAAGGTATTAAAACGGTAGGTTTGCTGGGCACTGCCTTCACAATGGAGCAAGATTTCTACAAGGGGCGATTAAGCGAAAACTATGGGCTTAATGTACTTGTACCGAGAAAGGAGGACAGGCTGGTGGCACACAATATTATTTACCAGGAACTTTGTTTAGGAAAAATTGAACCCGACTCGAAAAAAGAATACCTGCGGATCATTGATGCTTTAGCCAACCGAGGTGCCGAGGCCGTAATTCTTGGCTGCACCGAAATTGGTATGCTGATAAATCAGGGTGACACAAAGATACGGCTGTTAGATACAACGGCAATTCATGCTGAAAAAGCAGTTGAACTTGCAATGTGAGAAGACAACAGTGGGCTACCGCGGGAAACTTCTTTAATCGCGAGTTTCAGGGACAAGTAAATCAGCTGATAGAAAAGGCGGATAAGAACAGTATGAACGACCGGCGCCTGGCAGCTCTGTCCATTCGTAGTCCCGGTGCTGGAGATTTAAACGTAGACAACCAAGAAGAAAAAGATGGAAGATTACAATTATTTTATTTTTGCCAGGGCAATACATATCCTGGGGGTCGTTCTCTGGATTGGCGGAGTCGCATTTGTTACTACAACTCTAATCCCCTCTCTCAAGAATATTGCAGACTCTAAGTAAGCGGTTAACAAACGACACCCTTCCACAACGGATCGCTGACCTGCAATCTTCCTACTCATCATTGAGCAGGACACCATTGTGGATCAGCACAACGAAACATCACTGACTGAGCGTCAGCAATACTGGCTCAAGCAC
>QNFP01000153.1 GCA_003645535.1 Gammaproteobacteria bacterium
GTTTCCGATACCGATGGTTTTAACGCTCAGAATGTACTCAAGTCTGACGAGCCCATCATGTCCCCAAGCTGGTCACCCGATGGTAAATCACTGGCTTATGTTTCTTTTGAAAACAAGCGCGCCGAGATTTTTATTCAACACCTGGCGACAGCGCGGCGTTCGAAGGTCGCCGGATTCAGGGGTTTGAATAGTGCACCAAGCTGGTCACCCGACGGTAAGTTCCTGGCCCTGGTGCTGTCCAAGGACGGTAGTCCCGATATTTATACTCTAAACACCGCTACCAAGCGCCTCAAGCGGCTGACTCGCCATCGCAGTATCGATACCGAACCGGTTTGGAGCGCCGATGGCAAGAGCATCATTTTTACCTCCGATCGAGCGGGTTCGCCGCAGATTTACGAGATTGGCGTGAATGGAGGTAAACCTAAACGACTTACCTTTGAAGGGCGTTACAATAGCGCCGCCAGTTTGTCGCCTGATGGCAAGTTCATTGTCATAGTGCACGCGGAGCGGGGGCAATATAAAATAGCCCAGTATGAACGTGCGACCGGCAACTTGACCGTGCTCACCGACAGCTCACTGGATGAATCACCGTCGTTTTCGCCGAACGGGAAGATGGTGCTTTATGCGTCTACGCGCGGGGATAAAGGCTTTTTGTTCGCGATTTCGATCGACGGACGTGCTAAGCACAAGTTATCAGACCAGGCTGGCGATATTCGTGAGCCGGTGTGGGGACCTTTCAAAAGTAAATAGATACTGAATAGAATCGGAGCAGGATTAATTATGAAATTGTACAAACTAGTAAAACCATGGATGATCGCCGGAACATTGGCCATCTTTGTTTCCGCCTGTGCCACCACGCAGGAGGAATATATCGAAGAGGACGGCGCACCGGTTGATGATCAATCAACGAGCACCGCCATTGTCGACGATGGCAGTAGCGGGGCCGATGCCACCGGCCTGGATGACGGCGACACAGTTGAGGAAATTATAATCGCTGACGATTCTACAATGACCGCGTTGGACAGGCTTGAGAAAACCGATGGCCCGCTGTCCAGTCGTATTATTTACTTCGAGTTAGATAGCGCCAAGCTGACCAGCGAGTCGATCGAAATTCTCGAAGTTCATGGTAACTTTATCGCCGGTAATGGCGAAGTTGCGGTGCGTCTCGAAGGGCATGCCGACGAACGCGGCAGTCGTGAATACAACATTGCTCTCGGTGACCGTCGCGCGCAGTCGGTACGACGCGTATTGTTGTTCCAGGGCGCATCGGTCGACCAGGTCGAAACGGTAAGTTACGGCGAAGAGCAACCGGCGGTGACCGATCAAACCGAGGAAGCCTGGTCCCTCAATCGACGCGTCGAATTGATCTATACGGTGAACTAATATGAAAGTGGTGATTAAGCCGGCCCGCGGCATCTTCCTGGCGGGGATTGTTCTGGCAGGTTTTGTAACTACACCGGTGTTTGCACAAGGCACCTTGACTCCGGAGCAAATGAGCCTGCGGATCGAACGCCTGACCGAATTGTCGCAGCGCTCGGAAGCGAAACTATCTGCTGTGCAGGCACAATTGAAAACCTTGAGCGACGACATGTCGCGTCTGGGTCGCCTGGTGGATAACCGGGCAATGCTCGATATGATTCAGCAGGTCGAGGAAATATCAGAAGAAGTTGGTTTGCTACGCGGTAATATCGAGATTCAGGGTAACGATATCAACGAAATCAAGAAGCGTCAGCGCGAATTGTATCTTGATATCGATCGTCGCTTGCGGGATATAGAAAGCGGCGCTACCGCTGCGGCTCCGAAGGGCCAGATAAGCGTCCCAAAAGTCGATAGCACAGTATCGTCCACAAGCAGTCAGCAGACCCCATCGGTTGCACCAGCAACGAGCCAGCCCTCGACCACGCAACCGTCAACACCGGCACCGACTCCATCGGTAACACAAAGTGAAGAGAAGGCTGCTTACCAGGCTGCTTTCGATACCCTCAAAGAAGGTCGGTACAAGAAAGCCAAGACTGAACTCAGCGCATTTCTCAAAAAATTCCCCAACAGCAGTTATGCCGGCAATGCTCAGTACTGGCTTGGTGAAGCACAATACGTGACGCGTAATTTTGAGCAGGGGATCATCGAGTTCGAAAAAGTCATCAATAAATATCCAACCAGCAACAAGTTGCCGGATGCCATGCTCAAACTGGGTTACACCTTTTACGAACTCAAGCAATTCCCTCAGTCAAAGGCAATCCTGCAGGATTTACGCGATCGATTTCCACAGGCAACCGCCGCGCGTCTGGCGACTAAACGTCTCGACCGCATCCGTAAAGAGGGTCATTAGAGATAGCGCTTAAAATTTGCTTGAAATCGACCTAGGGATAGGTATTATTCCACTCCTTCTCAGGGGGCGTTAGCTCAGTTGGTAGAGCATCTGACTTTTAATCAGGTGGTCGGGCGTTCGAGCCGCCCACGCCCCACCATTTTTTCCTATCATTCAATTGCTTGCCGGTTTATTCTGCAGCATTGATTTACTCTTCTTCACAAAATACACAGAATTCTCATAAAATAATTGGCTAAGCCAATGATGCTTTTTCCTGACGCTTCTCGTGCTGGCTATTCAGCCGCTACCAATGGCAAAGCGTTTCTCCTTTCGACTCTTCGCCATTACTCTCATTAGTCCACGAGTTGGTTATAATAGCCGCCTTTTGAACAGGAATACGCAGCAGGTGAAACAAGACACAGCCCAGCAGGCGCTAAAGCAATTGAGTCTGGGACTTGGCATGCTTGGTCTGTGCCTTGGCTTTCTGGCGGCTTATGGCGTATTGGCCGGCGATGTTGATGGCCGGGTAAACCTGTTATTCCTGCTGCTGTTATTTGCCTTTCTGCCTGTATCGGGTTTGCTACTCAGCATCTTTCTAATGGTGAAAGGTGGGGGCAAAGGCCTGGCGGGCTGGATTCTGGATATTCCCCTGTGGCCACGGCATCTAATCCTGGCCCTGTCGAGGCTCGGTCCCACTCACGGACGAGAGCTTTGGCTGTTTTACCAGACCCAAATTCTTGCGGTGAGTTTCTCGGTAGGTTGCCTGCTACTGTATCTGCTGTTGCTACTGGGCAGTGATATCACTTTTGTCTGGCGTAGCACGTTGCTCGAACCTGAAAATTTACTCCCCGCCTTAAAGGTAATCGGCACTCCCTGGCGTTTCTGGACTGAGGCTCAGGCCTCGCTGGCATTGATTGAACAAACCCGGGATTTCCGTCTCGATTCGCAAGGCATGTCGCAACCTGTGGTGGGGCTATGGTGGAAATATATATTAGCCACGCAACTTGCCTACAACCTGTTACCGCGAAGCCTCATGCTGCTGGTGGCCCGGCAAAAATACCGGGCACGCCTGCAACAGAGCAGGGTGCGATATGCGCGTGATTCGCAGCCTCAGCTAACCAGTGCTGCCGCTGATGAAAATTCGTTGGCCAATCTGGCCCGATCTGTCGCCTCTCCTTATACCTTGCTGGATTGGGCTGATGTATCGTCGAGCTGTTATGAGAGAATACAACAACTACTCGGTGACGCTGCCGAGATTTATCCCATTGGCCCCCTGCAGCATCAAGCTGCGACGCACTTGCCAGGTGATCATTCCCTGGTCGTTGTGGTTAAAAGCTGGGAACCGCCACTGGCCGAATTGGCCGACAGGTTAAATGACATTGACTCAAACGCAGACAAGCTGGTTCTGCCACTGGACTGGAGCGACACGGGGGTTCGTCAACCTTCTCCTGCCCATCTGGATGAATGGCGCCGCTTTGCAGCGACCCTGGACGACTGGCAGGTACTTCAACTCGAGACGCTCATATGACACCTGTGTTCGCAGTGGTAGGCCACCCAAACAAAGGCAAGTCTTCGATTGTCAGTACCATCGCCCAGAACGACGACATCGCCATTTCGCCGCGCAGTGGCACAACACGCGACACACAGCACTATGACATTTTGATAGGCGCGGCAGGTTATACACTGGTGGATACGCCGGGATTTCAACGCCCGTCCCGAGCGTTGGCCTGGTTGCAGGAACATGCCCCGTCGGCGGACAGGCGCCATGACGCTATCAAGCAATTCATTGCAGACCCGCAATGCCGGCAGCAATTTCCGGAAGAGGTCATGTTGCTCAAACCGATCATGGAAGGTGCGGCCATACTCTATGTCGTAGATGGCTCGCGCCCCTACGGTGCCGAATACGAAGCCGAGATGGAAATACTGCGCTGGACGGGTCAGGCCAGCATGGCACTGATCAATCCCATTGAGAACGAAGATCATGTGCAGGACTGGCAACAGGCGTTGGGCCAGTATTTCAAGATCGTGCGTGTGTTCAACGCCATGCAGGCTGACTTTGAGAAAGTAGTGGCGATACTCGAAGCCTTCTCTCACATCCGTGAAGAATGGCAATCGGCACTGGCAGATATCGTGAATGAGTACCGCAGGCAACGCGCCACGCAGTTGCAGGAGTCAGCCAGCTTGTTGGAAGAGTTGTTAACTCGGCTTTGTACCTACCAGGTGTCGCAGAAAGTACTCAGCAAATCCCAGGCCGATGATTTGAAAGGCATACTGGAGAAAAAATATTTCAATGACATGCGCACGATCGAACATCACCATCACGAGTCACTGAAGCGTCTTTATCAGTATCACCACCTGGAAAGCACGATCGACGAGTTGCTGCTGGAAGGCAATCTGTTCGATACGGAAAAGTGGATCATGTGGGGATTGAACCGTAAACAGCTTACCGTGGCCGTCACCATCGCAGGCGCGACCACGGGAGCAGTGGTAGACGCTGCAGTGGCGGGAAGCAGTTTTATGCTGGGTGCTGTGGGTGGCGGCCTGCTGGGTGCCGGTAGTGCCTGGCTGGGTGCTGACCGTATATCCAGTTTCCGTGTGCGGGGATTACCGCTCGGCGGCTATGAAGCTCATCAGGGCCCTATCCAGAACCGTAACTTTCCTTACGCGGTGCTCGGACGTTTTCTCTATCTGGCTGACGCACTGCGCCATCGCACCCATGCACACCGGGAGAAACTCCAGATTAGCGAAGGTGATCTGTCTGCGCGCATCAAGCAACTCAGCAGTGAGCAGCAAGCTGGACTGCACCGGGCGCTGGATCGGCTGCGGCAGCAAAAATCGACGGAAGGATTGGGGCAGTATTTGTACGCGTTAATCAGCACGGATTCCCCGATACAATTCCGGGAGCACAATACGTTGGGATAAATACTTACAAAGTGTGTGCAGGAAGTAATCGTCCAAATTACCAAATAAATTTCTAATACTCCCGCCCGGACCTACAGGCGCGGCAGTTGTGCACACATTGAGCATCCAGATCTGAACCTAGCGACGACCGCCACCGCCACCGCGACCACCGCCGCCACCTCGACTACCACGACTACCACGACTTCCTGCCCCGGGACGACCCATGCCGGCCCTTGGCCGATCTGGTCGGTTTTCATGTCGCTCCTGTAGGTTCTCTCGTATCTCCTGTCTTTTTTCGTTTCTCGCATCCAGATAATCGTCAACGTCGTCATCGTCATAGCAACAACCGCGACCGTCGTACCCGTACCCATAGTGCGGATAATCGTAGTCTCTATATACACCGCCAGAGCTACCACAACTCGACAGAAACAGGACGCTGGAAAGCGCCAGAGAAATCACGAATAACCGGATAAATTGCCTCATGATCATTGCCCCCCAATAGATTTCAGCAGGGATTCCTGCGGTGGCCATCGCTGGATCAACAACAATGCACCAGTGGTATCACCAATCAATGCGGTATCGCCGTTACTCGGCGCCTCATCAGGTGCAACCCATACGACGCCGCCTAATTCGCTCACGCGCTGTGCAGTCGCTTCAGGATCCGCTACCCGAACAACCGGCACCCAAAGCATATGCTCCCTGACATTCTTCACAACACGGACACCTGCGCGCCATTTTCCGTCATGAATGAAGATGTCATATGCCTCTCCCAGACTGACCTCGTCATATCCCAGCACGGCTTGATAGAACTCCTCGATGCTATCCGGGTCGTTAGTCCAGATTTCATTCCATAACCAATCACCAATCTCTGCCTCATCATCGACCGGATCGCCTCCCTTCGCATTGAGTAACACCAGGTCTGCCCGTTGTGGATCGCTGATCAGGACAGCCCGACCGCGTTGATCCATATCAAGCGGGCCTTTCAATATCGTTCCACCATTGGCCGTTACCCGGCTTGCCGCGGCATCGACATCAGCCACGGATATCGAGGGGATCCAGACCCCGTCTCTGGCACTGCCATCTGCTCGCTCCACCTGCAGGATTCCTGCAATCAGCTTGCCGTTATTACGCACTACCGCGTATTTTCCCTGGTAGTCAATCTGCCAGCCGAACAGCTCCTCGTAAAACTTCCCGGCCGCCAGAGGGTCCGGTGTCAGCAGATCATGCCAGATAAACTTGCCTGGATAAGTCTTGCCACTGGGGCTTTCTGTTACCGGGACCTGTGCCATTTCAACTCCGCCTTCCGATAGTTTATCGAAACTGGCACATCCACTCAGAAACACTGCGGCTGTAATTAAAACACTGCCAAAACGCAGTAATGATTGCATAGTCTTAATCCATTTATACAAAATCAGGAATGAAACATCAGCCCAGACATCGGACCAGGTATCTCGGCATCAAGATGATGTCTGCGAACAAGTTCGTGATTTACGTTATACACTAACAAGTGACACATGGGCAGAAGCAAAATCAAAAAATAAAGGGAATCAAGGGAATCAAGGGGTCAGTGTCGTTTGATCTGAATTCCTTGGATGATTTACGATTTGAAGTTGCTCGCAGATCCTTTGACAATGCGCGGTTGCTCTTTAATTTATCGCCTGGCTGCTACTCAGGCAAGGCTGAAGGCTCAATAACTGATTCCGTTCTCTCAAAAAACCTCGGCCAGAAGCTGATGTTCAAGTTAGCTGAGATGGAGGTCAGCATATTTGCAATAATCCAGCAAAAGCTTGAAATCTTCATCTATTTAATCCGCGAATAGATCTATTGCACCGAAGTGATCAACTCATACAAATAAGGCGCCATCCGTTCGCTCAGTTTGTCCTTCGCCCTTTGCTCCACCATACCTTTGTCCGTTGCAGAGACTTTGAGTGGCCAGCGTTTTTTCGCCAGCGCCTCTCCCTGGTAGATCAGGCTCATTTCCGTTGAACCACGCAACCAATACCAGCCCTGCTTCTTTTGCACCGGTTCGGTATCCATTGATGCTATTAGCTGGTAAGGCGAGTTTTTGTCCAGCGTAATGCCCAATGTGCCAATCGCACTTTCCAGGTTCTGTTGTAGCTGAGGAGAGTCCGCCATCGCATGAAAGTGCAAAGTGACCAGTGCATTGCGCAGCAGTCTTTCCAGGCGGGCCTGGTCGTAATGCCCCTTGATGCCTTTGCCGCTGACGACACTCAGGTTACGATTCAGATTGCTGCGCTGATTTTCTATTGTTCTGGCCTGCTCCAGCGCCGCCAGTGCCGCCACAGGATTAGGCGCCTGTTGGCTGGCATACTTTACCCGGTCTTCAATTTGTCGATCCGCGCTGCGCACGCCATCTCGAAAACGCCGTTCTGCAGGGGCTTTTTCCAAAACAGCGAGAGCATAGGTTTTTCCCTCTTCGGCTTGCCAGCTTTCCACCAGCTGTGCACCTTCAAGTACCTGCCTGGCCTCGGTATTAACATAACGCGATGTTGTCTGGATATTGTTGACAGTGCGCCCCGACTGATCACTGCTCACCTGAGCTTGTGAAAAATCCAGCGACTGGTCCTTGATCGCGA
>QNFP01000154.1 GCA_003645535.1 Gammaproteobacteria bacterium
TATCTGTATGATCAAACTCCGACAACGCACCTGTATATCGCCCTTTAATACCGGATACCTGTACTTAGTCACCCATACCAGGTGTGCTGTAAAACGTGTGATGGTATGACTACTTCGTCGCTGCTCACTCATATCTGCAAGACTAGCATAAGTGTGTAGCAGCTAAAGCCTTGCACTAAAGTGCATAGTTTTGACTAGCGAGCTGGGACCAATAAAAAAGTATCGACCACCAAAAATTCGGCAAACGTTAATTCTAGAGGGTCTTCTATCGCCTTCGCCATGGTTTCCATAACGTTCTCACCCGCTGCCGAGACCCAAAGCTCATTGCTGGCCAGGTTGCCATCGTTAACCAGTTGCGTGCGTACTAGCTGGGAGTTTTGCTGAATCTGCACAGCCACCAGGATCAGACCCGCCAAAATACCCACGTTGGCCCCTAAAGTAAGCCAACGATTTAGACGATCGGAGTTAACCACCTGTGTTTCCCTTCATTGGCCATTCGGCGTTCGTTTCATTGACGACAATCTTACCATTGGCATTTAACCGCTTAATCCTTACGGGGCCTGAAAAAAGGTAATTTACCGCCGTTTTCCAAAGGTTCAAAAACCACTTCAACGGGTAAACCAATTTTCAGATCTTTGTAATCCATATCGCGCAGACCCGCGGTTATTCTAACCCCTTCTTCCATCTCGACCACCAATACGGCATAGGGGAAGTCTTTTTCAAAATGCGATGACATCGGCATATGGCAGACTGTCCAGGTGTAGACAATTCCACGACCATGGGATTCCCGCCAGCCCCATTTTTCTGAACCGCATTTAGCACACATAAACCGGGGAATATGCCGCCAGGTCTCACATTCTGTACAGCATTGAAAACATAATATGCCGTCGGCGCAGTGGCCCCAAAATTGTTCGTCCAGATAGTTGGTGGGTTGTGGTGCCGGGTTAGGTATAAATTCACTCATCTCAATTTTCTCCTCAAAACTATTTTCTTACCGTTATTTTCTTAAGATGACCAAACTGCCATCGCCAAAATCACCCCAGCCGGTAACCAGCCCGAGTTCAGCGTCTTTGACCTGTACTTCGCCACCATCGCCGCGAAGCTGCCGCGTTGCTTCCACCACATGGTTCAAGCCCCAGACATGGGCCTGTGAATGGAGGCCGCCGTGGGTATTCATGGGGAATTTACCGCCGATCTCCAGTGTACCGTCTTTAACAAATTCACCGACTGCGCCCTGTTCGCAAAATCCCAGGGCTTCGAGCTGTAAGAGCACAACGTAGGTGAAACAGTCGTAAATCTGAATAAAATCCATATCGGTGGGTTTCAAACCTGCCATGGCAAAGGCCTTGGGTGCTGAATTAGCCAGGCCGATATGAAACATGTCCGGGCGATTGGCGATATCGTCCGCCGGATAGGGGTGACCTTCGGCTGCTGCCATAATATAGGCTGGAGTGTGGGGTAAATCTTTTGCTTCTTCAGCACGACTGAGAACCACCGTACAGGCGCCATCAGTTTCAAGACAGCAGTCAAATAATCGGAAGGGCTCTGAAATCCACCGGGAATTCAAATAACCTTCCATATCCAGCGTCTGTCCGCGGGTAATCGCTTTGTCATTAAACTGGGCATGTTTGCGGGCAGCGATGGCGACGGCGCCGGTAGCCTCGGGACCAATGCCATAGGTTTGCATGTGACGCATGGCGATCCACGCATACATTTGCACCGGTGAAGCGCTGCCGTAGGGGAAGTAATAACCGTTCAGCGTACGCTCCAGCGCCGGTATGGACACCGTCTCAACAAATTTTGCACCGGGCTTGGGCCGCAACGCCGAAGAGCCATTCCAGCCTGCGGTAACAACAATATTTTTTGCCACACCAGCAGCAATGGCCATGGCTGCACTTTGCAAGGCTGTCACCGGACTCGCGCCACCCATATTTACCGTGACCGAATAACGCAAATCTTCAATGCCCAGGTTGGCCGCCATTTCTTCGGCGGTGATCAACACCGGCGGCAACACCAGGCCATCTATGTCACTGGGTTTGAGCCCCGCATCAGCAATAGCAATACGTGTAGATTCGAGCATCATTTCTGCCGACGGCCGCTCTGCACCGCGGGTATATTCGGTTTCGCCAATGCCGACGATGGCGGCCTTGTCTCTGAAATCTAGTGAAGGTCCTGCAGACATAACTTTTCCTCAAGTGGCACCAATAAAAGCGCGTTGGTTTATTAATGCTGTTGTGGGGTTTAGAGGGTGCCTTTTTAGCAGCTGAACAGGATCTGTTTCGGCAGCCAAATCAGGGCGCCATAAGATCATACTTAGCAAATAGCGTCAATTGACTGACATAGCATTGGCTGAGATAACGGTATTGACTGGAGCAAGCAGATAAGGCTTTGGTTAACCCTAAGCAGGAATTTCCAGTGCAGCACATAAAAACTGCATCAGTGGCAAGCCATCGCGGAATCTTTTCACCACGTTATTGAAAAACTGACTGCTCTCAATATCACTTTCTTCCAGGCGCTTGATGGCAATAAAATCTTTGCGCTTTAGCACATCGATTAGCGGGTGATCTCGATCAAAACCCCGCGGTGGTCTTATTAAAGTATCACCAACAAATTCAAAATGACGTTTAATGCTTTTGTTACTCACCACCTGACGCCAAAGATCCGGCTTTTCTGCAATCCGGCATCTAATTTTTGCCAGGGATGCGCTGTCTGGTCGCCAGCTACCAACCCCAATAAAAACGTCATGGGGTTCAATATGGACGTAAAAACCAGGCGCGTGAATATCTTTACCCAGAACGTGACGAAACTGAATACCGACATTGGTTTTATAGGGCGTTTTGTCTTTCGAGAAACGAGTATCCCGGTAGACCCGCATCAAAGAGCCACCGGAACGTTTGGGAATAGCCTCAAAGCGAGTCGATAGCTTTGCCAGGGGTGCGCTCATGGCGCCAATAAAATCCAGTGCGGGATTGCTTACCAGCTCTTCATAACGCGGCTTATTAACCGCAAACCAGTCGCGGTTATTATTGGCTGACAGCTCTTCAAGAAAAGGCAATAAACCACCTGGGAAGCCCTGAAAAGTGCTCACCGCGTATTACCTGTATTCACGTCTGGCTTTCTTACCTGGTTTTTCACCTGGCCTTTCACCTGGTATTGCGCCAGTGTTTTGCCCACTACTTGTCTGAGCGCAACTGAACCTATGGTTTGATTTTGTCGAGATGCCCGTGGCGAATATCCTTGCCTTTGACAAGATAGACGACATGTTCGCAGATGTTCTTGGCATGATCACCTATCCTTTCCAGCGAACGCAATACCCACGCTATATTAAGTGCCCGCGAAATGTTCCGTGGATCCTCCATCATATAGGTAATCAACTCCCGCAATGCGGAAGAATAATCCTGATCAACCCGACGATCCCGCCCCATGGTCGTTAGTGCTGCTGCTTCATCAAAACGCATAAACGCATCCAGTGCATCATTGAGCATAGAACACACATCATCGGCGATGTGACGGATTTCAACATAGCCACGTGGCACCTCATCAACACTCAGCTTAATCGCCATTTTGGCGATTTTTTGCGCCTCATCACCGATGCGCTCGAGATCTCGAATACATTTGATCACTACCAGAACCATACGCAGATCTGTGGCGGCCGGCTGACGGCGAGCAATAAGCGTCGCACAGGATTCGTCAATATTGCGCTCCATCTGGTCAACGTCGTCCTCTACCCTGAGCACATGTTCAGCAAGCTCACTGTCAGCCTCTTCCAACGCTGTGACCGCTTCGCGTAACTGCTTTTCCACTACGCCGCCCATTTCCAGCATCTCGCTTTTAATGGCTTCCAGATCATCATTGAATTGCCTGGAAATATGCTGGTCGAGATGTAATTTATCCATGATTATCTCCACACTGAAATTGATACGTCCATCAGGGGTGCCTATTAGCCAAAACGGCCAGTAATATATGCCTCTGTTAAGCGGTGCTGAGGCGTGGTAAAAATCTTCGTCGTGTCATTGACTTCCATCAGGTGACCCAGATGAAAATAAGCCGTCCGGTGGGATACCCGGGCCGCTTGCTGCATGGAATGGGTAACAATGACAATGGTGTAATTTTTCGCTAATTCGGCAATCAGCTCCTCAATTCGCGCAGTGGCAATGGGATCCAGCGCAGAACAGGGCTCATCCATCAAAATAACTTCTGGACTAATCGCAATGGCCCGAGCAATACAAAGACGCTGTTGTTGGCCTCCCGACAGCCCGGTACCCGGTTCTTCGAGCCGGTCTTTTACTTCTTTCCACAGGCCCGCCTTTTTGAGGCTGAGTTCAACAACTTCGTCCATCTCCACACGACGGCTCACCAGGCCATGGATTTTCGGCCCGTAAACAACATTGTCGTAAATAGACTTGGGAAAAGGGTTGGGCTTTTGAAAGACCATACCAACCCTGGCACGCAATGCCACCACATCCATTTTCGGATCGTAAATATCCTGATTATCCAGCAATAGTTCACCACTAATGCTGCATCCTTCAATGGTGTCATTCATCCGGTTTAGCGAGCGTAAATAGGTAGATTTTCCGCAACCGGATGGCCCAATCATAGCCATCACTTCGTGCTTGCCAATATCGATACTGACATCGAAAATAGCCTGCTTGTCGCCATAAAAAATATCTACATTGCGCGAGGTTATTTTGGCGTCCTCAACAAACGGCTCGCCAACCGTCTGCTCGCTATCTACTGTTTCTTCCAGCTCATTTTTTTGGTCAGTATCGGGAATTACAAAGTTACCAACGGGCTCATCAATTGCCGCAGTAGTCATAATATTTTCCAGGTTGTCTTTTCACGCTTCAGCAAACCGCATAGATTACCAGCGTCGTTCCAGTCTTCTTCGTAACACAGCGGCCACAGTATTCATTGAAATAAGGAAGGCCAGCAATACCATTATTGCAGCTGATGTCTTTTCGACAAAGGCCCGCTCGGGGCTGTCTGCCCAAAGAAATATTTGCACCGGCAAAACCGTTGCCGGGTCGCTAAACCCGCTGGGAATATCGACAATAAAAGCTACCATGCCGATCATCAGCAATGGTGCTGTCTCGCCTAATGCCTGAGCCATGCCGATAATAGCCCCAGTTAACATGCCCGGCATGGCCAGTGGCAAGACATGCTGTAGCACGACCTGCATGGGTGAAGCACCTATGCCGATAGCCGCTTCACGAATCGACGGCGGCACTGACTTAATAGCCGCACGGCTGGAAATAATAATGGTCGGCAAGGTCATCAGGGTCAGTACCAAAGCACCAATAACAGGGATTGACCGGGGCACATGGAAAACATTAATAAGGATGGCAAGGCCAAGCAAACCAAAAATAATGGAGGGCACAGCAGCAAGATTATTAATGTTTACTTCTATCAGGTCTGTCCAGCGATTCTTTGGCGCAAATTCCTCCAGGTAGGCGGCAGCGGCTACCCCCACCGGAAACGATAACAGGAATGTCAGTAACAACGTCAGTAAAGACCCCATGGCTGCACCACCAATACCCGCCTGCTCGGGCTCACGAGAGTCACCATTGGTAAAAAAATTCCAGTTAAATTGAAGCCGGATAGCTTCACTCTCTATCAGCTCTTTGAGCCAGACCTGTTGCCTTTCTGTCACTCTGCCCGTAAACGCCTCTCCTCGGCCACCCATGCTTTTGAAATAAGTATCGGTATCATCGTCGGCCACCACCCAAAGCTTTTCTTTCTTGCCCAGCAGCATGGGACTGGCTGTCAATCGGTCTTGCAGCCTGTAACTGGCGCTATTGCTGACCAGTTTATTGAGTTCCCGCCGCTCTTTACGGCCAGCAACATCACCAAAGCGTTGCCGCAAAGCTTGCTTGACCATCGCAGGGTAGTCCGCGACCATCAGCTGCGCTTTATCAGAGACGTCCGTTATACCCAGCACTTCGGGGTCATAATAGACGTCCAGATTAATGTAGGTCTGGCGAAAAGCGCCATGGCCCTTGCCAATAATGTCGGTGAATAAGACAGCTACGCACAAAAGACCGAAAGCAATCGCCAGCATGCCATACCATTGGAAACGCTTTTCCGCTCGATAACGCCGAGCCAGGCTTTTTTGAATAAGCTCTGTATTGTTTTTATTCTCAGTCATATTGTTCTCGGTATTTCTTTACCACTTTCAGCGCCAACATATTGAGCATTAGAGTAACCGTAAAAAGCATTAAGCCCAGAGCGAAAGCAGACAGTGTTTTTGGACTGTCGAACTCCTGATCTCCGACCAGTAAGGTCGCAATTTGTACAGTCACTGTGGTGACGGCCTCAAGTGGATTGGCGGTTAACCTGGCGGCCATGCCCGCAGCCATCACCACGATCATTGTCTCACCGATAGCACGGGAAACTGCGAGCAAGACACCACCAACGATACCGGGCAAAGCCGCAGGGAAAATAACTTTTTTAATCGTTTCGGAGTGGGTTGCCCCCAATGCCAATGAGCCATCACGCATGTTCTGAGGAACAGCATTGATAACGTCATCAGACAGTGAAGAGATAAAGGGAATAATCATAATACCCATGACCAGACCGGCAGCGAGAGCGCTCTCTGAACTCACCGTCAAGCCCAGCCCCATGCCAGCTTCACGAACAAATGGCGCAACCGTCAACGCAGCAAAAAAACCATAAACAACTGTCGGAACTCCAGCCAGTATTTCCAGTGTTGGCTTGGCAAAACTGCGCAACTTTGGGCTAGCGTATTCAGCCAGATATATCGCTGACATTAAGCCAGCGGGGACTGCGACAGTCATGGCAATAAGTGATATCAGGAGAGTGCCGGTAAATAGCGGTACCATGCCAAAACTACCCGACCCCCCCACCTGATCAGCTCTAATAGCCGTTTGCGGACTCCAGTCCATACCGAAAATAAATTCGGTGAAGGGCACCGCCTGAAAAAACCGCAAGGATTCAAATAATACCGACAGTGCGATACCCAGAGTGGTCAAAATCGCTACACAGGCGCATAACAAAAGTGCTGACTTAAAGACAACCTCTACCTGATTCCGCGCTTGCAGTTGCGGTGACATTTTCCACCATGCCCAGGCCCCACCCGCCATCGCCACCGCCAGGGTAACGAGGCTTAATGCCATTTGGGTGATACCTTTTAAACGCAGCAGCTCATCCGCCGCCTCGACCAACGCCGGGTCTACACTATCTTGAGGTAATGCGCCCGTAGCGACATTTTCGATTTGATTAATCAGCAGGTTGTACTCGGCCTCGGAGTTCATCTGCAAATGATCGGGCAGCGTCGCCACAACGATTTGGGTAATTATCGGTTCGTCAAATAGCAGCCAGAGTATTAACAGTAACAGTGCTGGCAAACCGCACCAAAGCGCCGCCTGAACACCATAATAGAAAGGTAAGGAATGGAGACTACGGATCCCGCCCAGGGGACGGGCCAGGGCTACAGAGCGTTGTCGACCCAGATAGTAAAGACAGGCCATCATGACTAAAAGGGAAATAAATAAGGTGGGCGTAGTCATATAGGTAGGCCAGGTTATCCCAGTTAGCTTTAGCAAAAACGTTAAGGGCAAACAGGCCTAATACGTATTAAGCCTGTTTTATCTTTATCTCTAGAGAGCCTTTAGA
>QNFP01000155.1 GCA_003645535.1 Gammaproteobacteria bacterium
ATATTCCGCAACCCTGCCCATCTCGAGCCATTTTTGCTGGCCTGCGAAGCCGATGCGCGGGGCCGTGTTAACTTCGAAGACAGCAGCTACCCATCGGCACCGTGGTTGACCAATCTTGTCGATAAACTGGCTGCCATTACCACCAGAGAGTTTATCGAGGCAGGCTTGACCGGCATAGCCCTTGGCGAAGCCATTGACAAACGACGCCTGGATATCATCACCGCATACAAGATAGCTACAGACACCAATGCCTAACCTGTCGGAATCGCCTGTGGTACTCATTACTGGCGCGGCGCGGCGCATCGGTGCCTGCCTGGCGAAACGTCTGCACGAATGTGGTTTTCGGATCATCGTCCATTACCATCATTCGCTCAATGAAGCTAACTCATTATGCGAAGAACTCAACAACAGGCGACATGACTCCGCCTGGGCGGTCAATGCCAACATGACCGATATTGCTTCTGTTGAAGCCCTTGCCAGCGCCAGCATCAGCCATTGGGGTCGGCTCGACGCCTTGATCAACAACGCTTCAAGTTTTTATCGAACGCCCTTACCAGATGCAAATAAACAACAGTGGGGAGAGCTGATTGGCAGTAATTTACAGGGCCCCTTCTTTCTTTGTCAGGCGGTCAGCGAAGAGTTAATTATGCGCCGCGGCGCCATTATCAATATCACTGACATTCACGCCCACCAGCCATTGGCCAGGCACAGCATTTATTGCATCGCCAAAGCAGGCAACACCATGCTCACCAGAACAATGGCAAAAGAATTAGCGCCCCATGTCAGGGTGAACGGCATAGCACCTGGGGTGATCCTCTGGCCGGAAAATATTTGTGCAGAAAATACCGAAAAAATAAAAAATAATAGCCTGCCAGCAATACCGTTAAAGCGCATGGGAACTCCTGAAGATATCGCATTATTAGCTGAATTTTTAATTACCGACGCCAGTTATATAACCGGCCAAATTATTACTGTAGACGGCGGCAAACACCTGATTTTTTAGAAAGACATCTGCTTAATTAGAAGCCTTTGTGCCAATAATCTTTAAAGTTGATGCATATCAATCATGCATAACTTTCATACATACATTAATATTATCTCATGCGTCGATGATATAATGCTCTGCATTAACATCAGTTAGAGGTACGACACATGACACTTGCAGCGCGAGAAAATTTATTCGATATCGACAGGTTGGTCAATCGATTATTGCATCACAGACCCAAAGTAGAAGCCGCTGAAAGCGACTTTCTGGCTCCGCGTGTAGATATTAAGGAACTGGTAAACCACTATGAAATCACTGTGGAATTGCCCGGCGTAAAAAAGGATGATCTTAACATCACACTGGAAGACGGCTTACTTGCTATCACTGCCGAAGCACAGCAAAAAGACGAAGCAAACCAGGAAGGAAAGGTCATTCGCCAGGAGCGTCGCCAGGGCAAATTGGTACGTAGTTTTACCATTGGCAACGACGTGCAGGAAAAAGATATCGATGCGAAAGTTGCTGATGGTGTGCTAACACTGGACATCCCCAAAATTGAGGACGCAAAGGCACCCGAAAAGCACTCTATCCCGGTCAAATAATTATTTAATTGGCCAGCCTGGTGATTTGCTTCGCCCCCAGTTACCATCTCTGCTGGGGGCGAAAAAACCTGAACCGTCCCTGATCAGAAGCATTTCTAACCTGAGCTATTCCTGACAAGGTTCACCCCCGAAACACCAGTCTTCCTGTCAGAGATCAAAGTTTTACACACAATACGCCCCACCAATCAAATTTCCTATTTGATGCGTAAGCCTGTTTTTTGATATCCAAAAACTCCCGAAATAAGCCCCTAAAAATATCTACAAGACTGAGAAAACCTGGAAACCAGCTACTGACATTTGCGATGTCAACGAACCAGTTTATATCAGCAAATTACTACATTTTTGGCCCATAACTTCCCTGCATAATACGATTCTCAATCAATTAAAGACTTTATTTATTTGCATCTAAAAACAAATAAATCTCCCCTGTAAATTAATTAATATACGCAAAATAACTGGTCTTACAGTTTATTGACCTGGATCAATAAACTATAGCTACCTCTAGTATCGTATTGGTAATGCAGCCTTGAAATACATTTACACAGCCCCATTTAATCCCCCGAGAGTTTTAATTATTTACATTACCTGGAGGTAATACTCATGACATTAGTACCGCGAGGAAATTTTTTCGATATCGACCGGGTATTCGATCATCTATGGTCGCCCACTTCGAGATCCGAGCCACCAGAAAGTGGGTTTTTCGCACCCCGTGTGGATATTAAAGAGCTTGAAAAGCACTATGAAATCACTGCGGAGTTGCCCGGTGTCAATAAGGACGATGTCCATATCACGTTAGAGGATGGTGTGCTTTCGATAACCGCTGAAATTGAGCAGGAAAACAAGGAAGAAGAGGAAGGAAAAGTAATCCGGCAGGAGCGTCGTTACGGAAAGTATATGCGCAGTTTTACACTTGGTAACAATGTGCAGGATAGTGATATAAGTGCGAACTTTAAGGACGGCGTACTAACATTGACAGCTCCCAAAGCAAGCGAAGAAGAGCCACAAAAAAGACGTATTGAAATAGGCTAATACGACAACGGCCACAGGAGTATCTCTGTGGCCGTTTCTATCTTTTAGGCGAAAAATTCATACCACGAAGAATGGGTTTCCTCACAGGACCTTTGCCTGGGCAAGAGGGATAACTTACTCGTTAGTTGAGGATATCTGTCGTCCCTGCCAGATAAAATCTACTGCCCAGAGTTTTTGCTCGCCGTTATCAAGCTGAGTTGAAAACTTAACCGCAAACTGAGCTGCAAGCTCCTGATAACTCTGTTGGAGTATTGGATGCTTTTCTTTACCAGCTATCTCTGCAAGCGGCAGAAGCACAAAAGCATTTTTTAAAATCTCGTCCCTCGGTAACGCAACGCCATCAATCACGCCGTGGTAATTGCCCCAGGTAAGAATATCAATATCCAGCGTACGCGGCCCGAATTTGACGCCATTGCGACGCCTTCCGTTATCCTCCTCAATGACGTGCATGATGTCCGCCAGCTCACCCACCGACTGATTGCTGTCAAAACCGACGGCGAGGTTATAAAAGTTATCTCCGGCAAAACCAAGGGATTTACTCTCATACACCCTCGACAACAGCAACCCACCAAACTCCTGTGTTAGCGCATCAAGCGCTGCTTGCACATGACGCTCGCGCTCTACATTGCTACCGATGCTTAGATACACGCGTTGCTGACACGGTTTGCTCATTCTGCTCAATCGCCTCGGTCTGGCTTAACGCCTCTTTCTATAATCAAACCAACGTCTCGGGAACCACGTAACGCCCCCGGCTTACTAAGCCTCAGTTTCAGCCAGGGCACTTTAAATTCCTGGATAACGATCTGAGCTACCTCCTCCGCGAGGCGTTCGACCAGCAGGCAGTTACTGTTCTCAATAAAGCTGATCAGTCGCTTTGCCACTGCCTTATAGTTCAATGCATCTTCTATATTATCGCTCCCGGCCGCCTTGACTATATCTGCGGCCATGTCGAGATCAATAGAGATCGTTTGACGAACCTCCCGTTCCCAATCAAAAATTCCAATGATGGTGTCGACCTGTAAATCACGGATATAAACAATGTCCATAACTGTTCTCGTTGCTATCTTCCAAAGAGCTGCTTCCAAAGAGCTACTGCCAAAGAGCTGATTCCAGAAAACTTGCCCTTAGAGAGCTACATCACTATTCAAAGGTGGCAAACCATCCATCGGCCACCGCGGTAATGCGCGGATCGCTAGATCATCCTGCTGGCCAGCCAGCAAACGCAGACATCCTGCATAGGCGATCATCGCCCCATTATCTGTACAGAATTCATTACGCGCATAAAACACAGTAGCGCCAAACTTCTCCAGCGCTTCTTTGAGGCGCTGGCGCAACACCACATTTGCCGCCACGCCGCCAGCAATAACCAGGGTTTTCGAGTCAGTTTGCTGTAACGCTCGCCGACATTTAATCACCAGTGTATCCACTACAGCATCCTGAAAAGCACAGGCTATATCCGCCATCGTCTGCGTATCAGGCAATACATCCTCACCGCGACAGGCGGCGATGGTGTTCATGGTATAGGTTTTCAGGCCTGAAAAACTGAAGTCCAGGCCAGGTCGATCAGTCATCGGTCGAGGAAAGGTAAAACGCTCATGGGTACCCTGTTCGGCCAGTTGAGCAATTCTCGGGCCACCGGGATAGTCGAGATCGAGCATTTTAGCGACTTTATCAAAAGCTTCACCAGCAGCGTCATCCAGAGATTCACCAAGGATTTCGTATTCTCCGATAGACTTAACCGAAACCAGTTGCGTGTGTCCTCCCGACACCAGCAGCGCCACAAAAGGGCAGGAGGGGGGATTTTTCTCCAGCATTGGCGCCAACAGGTGGCCCTCCATATGGTGTACGCCTAGCGCTGGCACATCCCAGGCATACGCCAGAGAGCGCCCCACCGCACCACCAACCATCAATGCGCCAATCAGACCCGGGCCGGCCGTATAGGCAATACCATCAATACACTTCGCACCTTCATGCTCGCAACCGATTTCAGCCAATACCTGTCGAATCATCGGCAGCAATTTGCGCACATGGTCCCGGGATGCCAGTTCCGGGACCACACCGCCATATTGCGAATGAACCTCCACCTGGCTATATAACGCATCCGCCAGCAGCCCGACCTCGCTGTCATAGATCGCGACGCCAGTCTCATCACAGGATGTTTCAATACCCAGTACGCGCATATTATCTGTCCACCACCTGGAAGTTGCGCATCATAATGCGCGGCACATAGCAAAACCACCCCGAATTCATACGCTTAGCCCACCCGATGCATTAAATTTTATTTTGCAACCCCACTGAGATGTGTATAGAATGGCCCGCCTCAATTAACCCACAGATGAAAATCTAGAAAGAGAACATATGCCTTCAGTACGCCTTAAAGAAAATGAGCCCTTTGATATCGCACTACGTCGCTTTAAGCGCTCTTGCGAAAAAGCCGGGATTCTGGCAGAAGTTCGCCGCCGCGAGTTTTACGAAAAGCCGACCTGGAGTCGCAAACGCAAAGCGGCGGCGGCAGTTAAGCGCCATGCTAAAAAATTGCAGCGGGAGTCGCGGAAATTTCAACGCATGTACTGAGTCATCTACTGAGTCATCTACTGAGTGACGCGTAGGACATGCGTGTATTGGCCTGAAGAGGCCCGCAGGCACCAGAAATCACGTGCAATAATCAGTTTTGAATACCAGGCGCCGCTTATACACAGTGGCGCTTTTTTATTGGCATAGATCTACTCCTACCATTGCTCTCCTCTTCAGTAAGTGGACAAATGCAGTAGTAAGTGGACAAATGCAGTAAGTGAACCAACTCGCCACGACTTTTACCAGCAAAAATAGCTCCAGCAAAACAGCACTAGCAGATAACTATGACTAATAAATCACTCAAAAATGATATCACCGAAGCGATGAAAGACGCCATGCGTGCCAGAGACAAACAACGCCTGGGCGCAATTCGGTTAATGCTCGCAGAAATCAAACGCATCGAGGTGGATGAGCGTATTGAAATCGATGATACTCGCGTACTGGCGGTCCTCGACAAAATGACCAAACAACGGCGCGACTCTATCAGCCAGTTCGATGCCGCCGGGCGCGATGATCTATCCGCTCAGGAACATGCTGAACTAAAAGTGATCGCAGAATTTATGCCCACTCCTTTAAACGACCAGGAACTGGATAAACTCATCGCCGATGCCATCATTGCTAGCGCAGCTGAGTCCATGCGCGACATGGGCAAGGTCATGGGCATACTTAAGCCCCAGGTACAGGGCCGTGCTGATATGGGCGCGGTAAGTCAGAAGATAAAGGCCCGTCTGGCCTGAACATCACGCCATTTTGAAACAATATAGTTATAAGCAGCGGACTTACTAATACCGTTAGACCTCTGAGTGTTAACAGGTCATGCTCAATCACTGGTTGAATTTGTCTACCTCCCTGCTCACAGGCATTTTTGCCGCGCCTCAAGTGCCTATTTTAATACTGGTAAGTTTTGACACTCGCAAGCAAAATCATCGCTCATATAAAGCAATCTATTCAATATTTTCTCGGCGCGGCGCTAAACATTATTTGCACCACGTGATTCAATAACACTGTTGATAAGCGAGCGCCTGAATGACTGGAAGAATCCCACAGCGATTTATTGATGATCTTCTTGATCGCGTCGATATAGTCGATGTGATCGGCGCTCGACTGGATTTACGTAAAACTGGCAAAAACCACTCTGCTCGCTGTCCCTTTCACGATGAAAAAACACCCTCGTTCTCAGTAAGCCCAGACAAGCAGTTTTATTACTGTTTCGGTTGTGGCGCTGGCGGCAACGCCCTCGGCTTTGTGATGGACTACGACCGGATCGACTTCCCCCGTGCGGTAGAAACCCTTGCCAACCTGGTAGGTATGGAAGTACCAACTGAAGGCCCACAGAACGATCAACAGGCTAACCGACGCCGCGAACTATATGCTGTTCTTGAAAAGGCCGACCAGTTTTATCGCAGCCAGTTAAAGCAACGCCCCAGCGCTGACGAAGCCACTAATTATTTGCGCCAGCGTGGCCTGTCCGGCGAAATCGCCCGTGATTTCGGTATAGGATTTGCCCCGCCGGGCTGGGACAACCTGCTCGCCCTGGCCGACAATGACGATAAACAGATCGAACAATTCACCACTGCTGGCCTGTTGGTAGTCAAGGATGACGGCGGCAAAATATACGACCGTTTTCGCCACCGTATTATGTTCCCAATACGCGATAGCCGCGGGCGCACTGTCGGTTTCGGCGGGCGCGTGCTAGGTGATGATAAACCCAAATATCTGAACTCGCCGGAAACACCTGTGTTCCACAAAGGTCGCGAACTCTACGGCCTCTACGAGGCTAATCAGGCGGGCAAAAATATCGACAACCTGCTCGTTGTCGAAGGTTACATGGATGTCGTGGCCCTCGCTCAATATGGCATTACTAACGCCGTAGCTACATTGGGCACGGCCACTTCCGTAGAACATTTGCAGAAAATATATCGTTACACCAGCGAAGTGGTATTTTGCTTTGATGGGGACAGCGCTGGCCGCAAAGCTGCCCAGCGCGCCATGGAAACCGCTCTATCGGTGATGGATGACGGACGAAGCGCCAGATTCCTGTTTCTGCCAGAAGGCGAGGACCCAGACACTCTGGTACGCAACATTGGCACCCAGGCCTTCGCCAAATTACTCACCGAAGCTGTACCGCTATCGACTTTTCTATTTGATACGCTCGAAGCGGGCCTTGATCTGGGCATTCCCGATGACCAGGCAAAACTGAGTCAACTGGCCGCACCTTTGATTAACCGCCTTCCCGAGGGCGTATTTCACCAGCTAATGATCAAGCTACTGGCAGAAAAAACCGGGCTAGCCGGGGCAACATTGGCAAAATTAATCACTGAAGAAAGCAGCGATCCACCGCCGTGGGAGTCACCACCGCCAGAGACCTATATAGACCACTACCAACATGA
>QNFP01000156.1 GCA_003645535.1 Gammaproteobacteria bacterium
CATAAAGTAGGTCTGAACAGTTAGTCGGGGTGAGTCGTTCATGGGCCAATCCTGGACGACAGACCATTACTGTCTTCAATACGCCAACTTCGGAGTTCGCACCTAAAATTTTTGCCATTTCTACTTTCTCCTGTTTCCAGAATTTTTAGCTCGACGGTTACGGAACGCGTCGGGGTGCTCAGAGCAACCATGTTCACCAATGATAGAACAAATAACAAAAAGTTATGGGGCCAGGTTTAATTCCCCGGTCGTCAGTTTTTCGGTGGCACGATCACGCTTGATTGCCAGGTTCACTTCTGTATGGCGAAGTGATCGGTTAAAATTCGACGTCACAGTTGAGGAATAAGAATGATGAAAGACCGCCCGTCCTTTGAAGAAGTGTATATGCAGTTTGCTGAAGCTATGGCCCGGCGCTCCACGTGCAAGCGACTTAGCGTTGGCACGGTCATTACCACCGTAGATTACAGAAAAGTGCTGGCAGTTGGATATAACGGCAATGCATCCGGTCTGGCGAACACCTGTGACAGGGAAGAGCCCGGAAATTGCGGCTGTCTCCATTCCGAAGAGAATGCAGTGATCAATTGTGATGCCCCACGCGAGACCAGGAAGTTCGTTTTTGTCACTCACCTTCCCTGTGCCGCTTGTGCCAAGCGTTTAATTAACCTGGGCAATGTAGAAAAAGTAGTTTACAAGAATAGCTACAGAAAGACCGACTCCATCAGTGTGCTTGAATTTGTGGGTATAAAAGTGCACCAATTTGATGAGTAAAAATAATCGGGTCGGAGCAAAAATGAGTTACCTGAAGATCATTTTTATTCGGGGTATTCGATCTTAAACGGCCAGTCGCGGATACCTCCCATGAGGCTTACACCATGTAGCTTGTGTTGGCGCAGGATCATCGCGGCGACATCGCTGCGCTTGCCTGAGTGGCAGTAAATGACATAGTTTGAGCTGCTTTCAAGCTCGCCGACCCGTTCCCGAAGTTCCAACAAAGGGATCAGCGTGCAACCGGGAATATAATCCATCTCGTATTCATCCTCGTAGCGCACGTCCAGCAGTTGTGCACCCTCGTCAAGCATGGCCCTGGCGACCCTGGGAGATACACGGTCGATCATCGGTGCATTGATCAACTCGTCAAAGTCCTTTTTATCCAGGACCATCAGGCGGGATTGGTCGATCATCCTTATTCTGGCATTACGCAATCCGCCGGTGAGCAGGGCTTCCTCGCCAAAGTAATCACCCACAGAAAGTACCTTGGTCAGTTTCAATTCATCGTCATAGAGGCCCGGTCGCCATAGTTCGGCACTGCCCTGTTCGATGAAGTAAAACTGCTTCGCCTCTTCGCCCACGTCGAAAATTACCGTGCCACCCTCCACTGTGAGCGGTTGCAGACGGCGGTAAACCTCATGCGCGTTTTCCAGGGGGAGTTGCCCAAAGATCAGTGGATTGCGCAGCCCGCTCAGCCATTGGCGGAAAGGATCATCAGCCAGGGCGCCTATGCGAAGGCTCTCCCAGCTCAGCAGAAAATCGAGCCTGGCAGGATTGATGCGACCGAGGACAGAGGCCTGCCTGGCCGAGAATACATTACGACCGCCAGCAAGACAGACAGGCCGCGTGAGCGTGTTGTGCGGTCCTAACAAAACCTCATCGCCGCGGTCCTCGTGCTCTACCTCACCGGAGAGTACGAAAACACATTCCTCCTGATCGCCGGTGAAGGTGATGCTGTCGCCAGGGTCCAGTTCATAGGTGCGGAGCAGGCGCAGTAGCTGTGCTTCGGGTATGCCCGCAAGCGGCGGATAGTGATCCCGCAAAATACTGATATTTTCTTCCAGTGTTCCCATTGCTGCCTTTCTCCTGAGGTCGATCTGTATCACTGGAAAATATCACAGTTCCCTTATGGGTGCCTGCTTGCCTTAAGCACGGCAAACTTATTATTCGCCGCGACAACCAGGCAATTCCCAAACAAGCGTTTAAGGCTGTTGAAATAACCAAGGTGCCGGTTGCCAATTACCCACAATTCCCCGCCTTGCCGTAAGGCCTTCTTTGCATCCCGAAACATTAGCTGTGCGACAAAATCACCCACCACATTTTGCTGATGAAACGGGGGGTTACACAAAATCACCTGATAGTGCCCAGCAGCGGCGCTCGACATACAATCATCAATGATGAAGCGGGCACTTCTGTCAGGAAAAGCACGGTAGAAGTTTGATTTGGCAGAAGCCAGGGCCATGAACGATTCATCATAAAAATCGATTTTGGCATTTGGACATCGCTGCGCTGCCATCAAACCGACAATGCCGTTGCCACAGCCCAGGTCAGCGATGTTTATTTCGCCTGCCTGGCCAGGTTCAATATGCGCTTCCAATATCGGTAGGTTGGCCAGAAAAAAACGTGTCCCGATATCCAGGGAGTCACGTGAGAAAACGTTGGCATGGTTATCGATCTGGTAGTCGGTATTCTCCAGGCGGTAGGATATGGGATAAGGAGAAGTGCCCGTTTTATCACTCAAATCAGGCGCACAAAAAATCAGCCGGGCTTTCTTTTTTGCCAACGAGGTTTGAGTGTGACCGAGGATTTTTTCGAGCAACTTAAACACGCCTGCCGGCATGTACTTGACCATTCCTGCGGCGATCACCCGTGTGTTCGGCGTGCACACTTGCCGATAACGATAGAGTTGATCCTCCAGCAAGGCCAGCGACCTGGGTAGTTTGATCAACAGGTAATCCATCTCCCCTTCGATGTTATCCAGGCTGGTATGCCAGCTTATCGAAGCGTCGGACAGGTCATTGCCTGCAAGGTTTCTCCTGGCCGCCTGCTGGCTTAAAAAAGAGTCGGTCGCAAAGTGAATTGGATATCCTGGTGAGGCTGTCGTCAAAGCAACAGTCAAGGCGCCATACTGATCATTAACGATTAGAAAGCGCTTTCCCGGTGCTGGCATTTGCTCTGCCAAATGCGCCAATAAGAGTTCATCCGCCGCATCCCAGGGGCGCAGATTTTGTTCTTTCCTGGAATTGGTGCGGGAATGACGGGAGAGTGTTACTTCTCCAAAGCCCGTGCGAAAGCAAGTAGCAAGAGTCACCACGGGATCATCGAAATAACAGCACTGGTATTTTGCACGATCGGATCATGGCTGTGGTGGTGGAGCCGATGATGAGGTTGCGTATGCGGGAATGTCCGTAGGCACCCATCAACAGGAGATCGGAATCACTGGTTTTGATTGTTTCGCAAATGACCTTCTCAGGTTGCCCGGCCTTAATGGAAGTTTCAACCGTATAACCCGCATCACGCAGCACGTCCGCCGTGCTTTCAAGCTGCTTTTTCGCCTTGGAAGATGGTTCTGCAACACTCAACAAATGACACTCGATATCATTGAATGCCTGGTTTTGGGCCAGATAATTGACCGCTTTCATTGCACTTGGCCCACCATCAAAGGCGATTAAGGCACGCCTGACAGGACGGAAATTCATCGATGCAACCATGATGGGCTTATGGCTGGCGCGAACCACACGTTCAAAGTTTGAACCTATATGCATTTCGTCTGATTCTGTAGTCTCGCCGCGCTTGCCGATAACGATGAGGTCGGCATGTTTTTCGAATTCCTGAACGGTCTCGACAATGCCGTCGTTACGTAACATCATGTTGACTTGGTCGATACCCGATTTCTGTAAAATATCCCTGGCGTCTTCCAGGATCGCCCGACCGCGTTTATGGGTGAGCCTGGCCATTTGTCCATCAAGCTCGGCCAGTTCCTCAAGCAAAGCGGTTCTCGCACCCAATCCAATACTGCCACTGAGATCCACGGGTGCGTCGGATTCATCACGGCGCCCAAGAACGTGGATAAGATCTACAGATCCGGCCATTTTTGCCGCTATCCAGGCTGCATATTCACAAACACTCTTTGAGTATTTTGAACCGTCCAAAAATGCGATCAGTTTTATCATTGTGTTATTCCTTAGTGGCCCAGCAAACGTTCCAGGGCACCGGGTTCGTCATGGGTAGCAAGCTTGCCGAGGATGGTCTCGCTGGCTTCGTTCAGTCCTATGATTTCTGTCTCGGCACCTTCGCGCCTGAATTTCAGTACCACCATATCCAGCGCAGCGACGCTGGAGATATCCCATATATGAGCGTGGCTGACATCAATAATCACCTTATCAAGTGCCTCTTTGAAATCAAATGCGGCAGTAAACTTTTCCGCCGATGCAAAAAATAGCTGCCCCTCGACAATATAGGTACGGGCAGTGCCATCTTCCGTGACGGATGAGGTGACCAGGAAAATCTGGGAAATTTTCCAGGCGAAAAAGATACCGGAGAAAAGCACGCCCACGAATACACCAGTCGCCAGGTTGTGGGTTGCGACGACGACGATAACCGTGGACAGCATCACTATGGAGGAACTGCGTGGATGCAATTTAAGGTTTTTGATTGATGACCAGCTAAACGTTCCTATCGAGACCATGATCATAATGGCAACCAGTGCTGCCATCGGGATCTGTTTCACCCAGTCGCCGAGAAAAACGATCATCAGCAGTAAAAATATACCGGCACACAGCGTGGACAGTCTGCCACGCCCACCGGATTTCACGTTGATCATTGACTGGCCGATCATGGCGCAACCTGCCATGCCGCCAATGAATCCGGTCGCCGTGTTGGCGATGCCCTGGCCGATACATTCACGATTCTTGTCGCTGGGTGTATCGGTGAGCTCATCGACAATCGTTGCCGTCATCAGGGATTCAAGCAAACCCACCGCAGCAACAGCAGCCGAGTAGGGCAGGACAATCAAAAAAGTCTCGAGGTTCAGCGGGATATCGGGAATCAGAAAAACGGGTAGCGTAGAAGGCAGTTCGCCCATGTCGCCAACGGTGCGTATATCCAGGCCCATGAACATGGAGATGGCTGTCAAGGCAATGATGCAGATGAGGGGAGAGGGCACCATTTTGGTGATCAAAGGCAGCAAATAAATGATGGCAAGCCCACCCGCCAGCATCACGTAGGTCAGCCAGGGCACATTGATCAATTCCGGCAGCTGGGCCATGAAGATCAGTATTGCCAGCGCATTTACAAAACCTGTCATCACAGATTTTGATATGAACCTCATCAGGTAACCCACGCGCAGAAAGCCCGCAGCAATCTGCAAAAGCCCCGCCAGCACTGTAGCCGCCAACAGGTATTGCAGACCATAATCTTTCACCAGTGTAACCATCAGCACAGCAGTCGCCGCAGTGGCGGCAGAGATCATGCCAGGGCGACCACCGGTGATAGCGACAATCACGGCGATGGAGAATGACGCATACAGACCGACTTTGGGGTCGACGCCCGCGATAATCGAAAAGGCGATCGCTTCAGGAATAAGCGCCAGCGCGACCACCAAGCCGGCCAGTACATCGCCACGAATGTTTCCAAACCATTCGGTTCGTAAACGGAAAATAATATTAGTATTCAAAAAATTACTCAGTATATAGGGAAGTGGTTTCGGTGCTTGTATTCTGCAGGTCGTTCGATGGTAACGCCAATAGTCATTGCCAACAAAACATTATCACCTGTGACTAAAATGTCGGCCTGCCCCTGGATAGCCAGGTCGACGAACATTTGGTCATTCATGTCGCTGCACCTGGGCGACTGTAGTTGTGGTGGCACAGTAACAGTACTTGTAAAAGGAACATAGTCAGCCAGCAGGGCTTCGATTTCCGCTTTGTTGAGGTCGAATTTTGGATAGGCGAGGACCCGGATGAGTTCATCAATTGTCGGTCTGGATACGAGTGCTGTCACCTCACCGCTGCGCCAATGTTCTCGTAGCCAGCTAAGTTGGCCGTGCCCGAACAGCAGTGCTGAAACCACCGTATTTGTATCGAAAACAACCCTCACCCGGTCTTGCCGCGCGCGTATTCTATTGCTGCGTCAATGTCAGTTTCACGAATGCCCATCGACTCGAGTCGGGAACGCACCTCGTCACCCTGCTTTGTACGTACGGGCTCAAGAATGATCCTGCCGTTGCGTATGGTGACATCGAAATAGTCCACATCACCAATAGAGGTAACAATCGCCTTGGGCAGGGTGATTTGATTTTTACTACTTTTCTTCGCCAGCATTTCCAATAATCCAAAAGTAAGGAAATCAAAATATAAGAATAATTTGCCAGTGTGTCAACCTGGAAGGTGAAGTCACAAGCAGGTTGATATCAAAAGCCCACCTGTTGCGGTTTAAGGCAATACAAATATTTTGACCTAAGCAAACCGTTTCTCACACCAGCCATTGGCAGTTGGAACAAGCTTTATTTATTGCCGGTATGCTTACTGATGTGGAATTCACGGCAACAATCGAGTCAGGTTTTGTATTATCGACTAAATCATGATTTACAGTTCTCGGATTCCGGCAAACAGTTTGCTGACTTCAGCCATGGCGTTATTCAGGGATTGTTCCCGAGTTTCATCACCCATATTAAGTCCTTCTGCAAAAATGGTTTTTACAGAAGTGATGCCCATCAGGCCCAGTACTGAGGTGAGATAACCGGTTTGGGTGTCCAGGGGGGTGTCACGGTAGATGCCGCCACGGGCAAATACCAGGTAAGCTTGCATGTCTTCGACCATGCCAACCGGACCTTCGGCGGTATAGCGAAAGGTTTTACCAGCACGGCTTACACGATCGATCCACGTCTTGAGTGTTGACGGAATACCCATGTTGTACATGGGAACAGCCAGCACCAGTGTGTCGTGCGCCAACAATTGGTCAATCAGTTTGTCTGAGTGGCTTGCCAGATCTTTCTGGGTATCATCGCGCTGATCAGCGGGTATCAACCAGCTATTGAACTCGTCAATTTCCAGGTGAGGCAAGGCATCGTTCGCCAGATCGATCCGGGTCACTTCGCTGCCGGGTTTTTCCTGGACCATCCGCTCAACCAGTGAATGTGCAATCCGGGTACTTGCACTGTTATCGCCAAACAGGCTGCTGTGGATAAAGAGTATGCGCTTCATGATTGTTCTCCATTGATTTACACATACTTTAATATCTAAATAATGCATAATAAACAGGAATTAATAGTTGAATTAAATCGATGTGATCGATACAAATGTCAAAACAGAGAAAAAATGTAAGTCTGGACCACTGGCGTTCGCTAGTGGCTGTGATTGATGAAGGCGGTTACGCCCCTGCGGCCGAAGCATTGGGGAAAAGTCAATCTACTGTCAGCCATAGTATCCAACGGTTGGAGCAGTCCCTGGGGACCGCAGTACTCAAAATTAAAGGTCGACGGGCAGTGCTGACACCCGTGGGGCAGGTAGCGTTGAGACGCGCCCGCCTGTTGCTGGGAGAAGCCGCGGACATTGAGCGCATGGCTCGAACTTTGTCCGCCGGCGTGGAAGCTGAAATTACTCTGGCAGTGGATGCGATCTTCCCCAACCAGATCCTGCTGCCGGCAATTGCCGGTTTTGTAGAAGCCTTTCCCGATACCCGCATTGAATTGGTAGAAAGTGTCATGTCGGGCGCGCCCGACCTGGTCCGGCATGGAAGAGTACAGCTTGCGGTTACTCCGCA
>QNFP01000157.1 GCA_003645535.1 Gammaproteobacteria bacterium
TATTGAGTTTCATCCCCACAGTTGTAGATTTGCCCAGCCGATTCCTCTGGTTTATCAGCGGCCAGCAAAACACTGTGCGCCAGGTTAGCGACATAACCATGAGTGGATAAACTGAGTCCGGCATCGGCAACAATAATGTGCGGGCGCTTGTCCAGCACGCGGCGCATGATGGCCCATTCGCGGGGCACCAGTTGGCGAGGGCCATAGACGTAGGGATAGCGAAAATGTGCGGCCTCTGGGTGGTACTCAAGAACCGTTTGCTCAGTCTGCGCAATCAGGTATGAAAACCGGTGTTCCTCTTCGCTAGCCACTACCGGGTCGTCTTCGGATACCGGAATCGACATCCCCACCGGACTAAGTTGCGCAGCCTTCATATAGCCGCGATAACTGGCGACACCACCAACGCTGACAAAACGACCCACCTTGCCGACCAGAGCTTCAGCCAAAAATCGCACCCTGCCATAGGTGACTATGGCCAGATCAAAGGTTCGTCCTTTCAGCGACTCCTCAATGGTTTCAAGAAAATGCGGGTCGCCATGAATATGCTCCACCTCGGGTGGGATCTCGGGAATCTCATGAGCGCCGCGATGAAATATGGCAACCTCGTAACCTCGTTCTAACAGACCATTGACGATATAAGGCCCGGTTGGCCCGGTACCACCCACCACTAATGCTTTCATATTTTTCCTTTTTTAATTTTAAGACGTTGTTATTACTTAAATCTTTCAGGCAGCCACTCATAGACAGGGCAGAGCAATAACTTTACCAATACTTGAGAGGTAGCTTGTCAGAACAAAGTCGCCTGTGTCCAGTCCCAACCTGTCTAGTCCCAACCATGCTGAATACTCCATATTGGTCTAAACTTCTTCTCACCACTCTAAAAGCGGTTTATGCTTAAGCGCTAACTGTAGTAAATAGAATTTTTATCACGGCATTTTCACTCGCGACATGGCCCACGACATGGCTCACGACACGGCTCACGACATGGTAAGCGTGTGTTATTTCGTAATAAACAGATTACAACTACCTGTCATTGAGAAACTTTTTCAACAAATTAACTTATCTAGCCCAACCAGGAGACCACAATGCTTGATTATCTCATTAAAGGCGGCACCCTTATCGACGGCACCGGCAGCGCCCGACGCGCTGGCAATATCGGTATTAAAGATGGCCGTATTACCGCAGTCGGCGACGTCGATGAGGCCGCCAGAGAAACCATAGACGCCACCGGCAAAATCGTGTCACCGGGTTTTGTCGATGTTCATACTCACTACGATGCCCAGGTATTTTGGGATCCAGACGTCAGCCCTTCTTCTTACCACGGTGTCACCTCCGTTTTTGCCGGTAACTGCGGGTTTTCCGTAGCGCCGCTGGTGCCCGAAGCCGGTGATTATTTAATGCGCCTGCTCGCCAAGGTAGAAGGAATGCCACTGGAAAGCTTGCAGCAGGGCGTGCCCTGGAACTGGGATTCCTTCGCCAGCTACCTGGCCTTACTGGACGGCAAAATGGCCATTAACATCGGTTTCCTGGTCGGTCATTCCGCCATCCGCCGTGTGGTGATGGGCGAGGATTCAGGCAAACCAGCTACACCCGAGCAACTTGAGACCATGAAAGACCTGCTCAAAACATCTTTGGCCGAAGGCGGTATGGGGTTTTCTTCTTCTCAATCTGCCACCCATAATGATGGTAATGGCGAGCCGGTTCCCTCCCGCGCAGCTGACAACCATGAACTGATCGAACTGGCCGGCTGCCTGAAAGATTATCCCGGCACTTTGCTTGAATTTATTCCTTCGGTGGGCGTATTCAGTGAAGAACGTCAGCAATTGATGACCGATATGTCACTAGCTGCACAGCGGTCGCTCAACTGGAATGTCATGATTGTTACCAAGGGCACCAGGGATATTGTTAAAGAGCAACTTAAAGCCAGTGACTATGCTGCCAAACATGGTGCCGAAGTCAAAGCACTGACTTTTGCCCAGCCGGTTTCCCTGCGTATCAATCTGTGGAGCGGCTTTGGTCTGGACTCTTTTCCAGGCTGGGCTGGAGTTCTGGCGCTGCCCATGGATGAACGCAAAGTTGCCTTTAGCGACCCAGCCATAAGGGAGAAGCTGGTTCGAGGCGTTTCACACCCTGATGTTCCCATCGTATTGCGCGCTACCGGTAATTTCAAAAGGATGTTGGTGGAAGAAACTTTCTCCGAAGCAAACGCGAAATACGAAGGTCGCATTATTGGTGAAATGGCTGAAGAAATGGGCATCGAACCCAGCGATCTGTTTTTCGATATCGCTGTGGCTGATGATCTTAAAACTACCTTCCTGCCTAACCTTGGTGGTCATGATGACGAAAGCTGGGCGCTGCGCGGTGAAGTATGGCGCGATGATCGCACCCTCGTTGGTGCATCAGATGCCGGTGCCCACGTCGATATGATCGATACCTTTGCTTTCAGTACGACACTGCTCTCTGAGGGTGTGCGTGATCGCCACTTGCTGACTCTGGAAGAAGGCGTTCATCAAATCACCGACAGACCGGCACGCTTTATGGGTCTTATAGAGCGGGGCCGTTTGCAGGAAGGTTGGCATGCTGATGTGGTTATTTTCGACGAAGCCACAGTAGGCAAAGGTCCCATCCACACGCGCTATGATTTCCCGGCAAACGCGGGCCGTCTGTATTGCGAAGCCAACGGTATCGACCATGTCTTTGTGAATGGTCAGGAAATCGTCCGTAATAATGAGTTAACCGGTAATAAACCAGGTGTTGTGATGCGCTCCGGTCGCGACACAGAAACAGTGCCTATCCCCGCGTTTCGATAGTATTGGCATCTAGCCGAGGGGGCGACTGGACGAATAACAGTTATTCCCTCGGCTTTTTTATTGGCAGTAATTTCGATAAAGCGGCCATAACAATGCTTGCTATGAGACTACTATTGGACTATCCGAATCCTCAATCTTGCGCTACGCTTATCTCGAAATACGGCGTGCTATATAAAAATCATCGCACGCTCGTCACTGACCTGACCAGGAACGAACTATCATGAGCGACCCAACCTACACACCGCCCAAAGTCTGGAAGTGGGACGCCGAAAGCGGGAGAAGATTTGCCAACATCAATAGACCCACTGCAGGCGCCACCCACGACAAAGAATTACCCATTGGCAAGCATCCGTTGCAACTGTATTCCCTGGCCACACCCAATGGCGTGAAGGTCACGGTGTTGCTGGAAGAACTGCTCGCATTGGGTAAAACTGATGCCGAGTACGATGCCTACCTGATTAATATTATGGACGGTGATCAGTTTAGCAGCGGCTTTGTAGCAGCCAACCCCAACTCGAAAATTCCCGCTCTGGTTGACCAAAGCACCTCCCCGCCCACTCGAGTCTTTGAGTCCGGGGCTATCCTTGTTTACCTGGCGGAAAAGTTTAATGCCTTCCTGCCCACAGAGCCATCTGCCCGGGCTGAATGCATGTCCTGGCTTTTCTGGCAGATGGGTAGCACGCCGTACCTTGGCGGCGGTTTCGGACACTTTTATGCCTATGCACCGGAGAAGATCGAATACTGCATTAACCGCTACACTATGGAAGTAAAACGCCAGCTCGACGTGTTAGACAGGAATCTGTCCTCCCGACGTTATTTGTGTGGCGACGAATACAATATCTCAGATATGGCCAACTACGCCTGGTATGGCAGCCTGGTCCTGGACACTATTTACGAGGCTCAGGAATTCCTTGATGTCACCTCTTACACCCATGTCGTTCGTTGGGCATCGGAAATTGCAGCGCGCCCTGCTGTTCAACGCGGTCAACGAGTCAATAAAAGCTGGGGGCCAGAAGAAGAGCGTGTGCCTGAACGACATAGCGCCAGCGATTTTAATTAATACAACGGAATATCGTTCATAAAACACATTATCCCTCGAATATTTTGCACCATTGCGCGCAGCATAATTGCGCTAAAAAGCGACGTTATGAAGATACAAGGCTCTAATTAGTGAGAATGATGACCAGGGAAGAAATCATAGAGCGACTGAAGCTTGCACCACATCCAACTGAAGGCGGGTACTTTAAGCGAACCTACGCATCAAGCTTGAATATAGAGGGGACGGATTCCCGAAGAAAAATATTAACATCGATATACTACATGCTGACAAGTGATGATCCTCATGGATATCTGCACAAAAACAAATCAGACATTATCCATTTTCACCACCTGGGATCGGCCATCAAATATTTGATCATTTCACCAGAAGGCAAAATAAAAGAGCAAATATTGGGACCAGATATCATCAATGGGCAGCTCCCTCAACTAGTCGTTAATGGAGGAGACTGGAAAGTATCGCAGTTATGTTCAGGTGAATACGGCCTTATTAGTGAAGCCGTTGCTCCCGGTTTTGAATATGAGGACAATGAAATTGCTACCTCTGAGTTGGTCAAGCTGACTTTTCCTGACCTTGCGTCGCGTCTTGATAAATACATTAAGCATAGCTAAATTAGATCAAGACTGGATAAACTAGATTAATTTCATCCGCCGGCTTGCCTGTCCTGTCTACGGTATACGCCGAATATCCTGCAAGTTCCTGTGCTGATACTGAACCGATAATTGTTTTCAACTCCCGCAGCTGGAATCCTTGCCGAATAAGATAAGTGATATAGCTACGCCGGATGACTTCAGCATCGATTGTTTCCGGATCGGGCAAGGCCGAATCAAAGGCAGCACAGGTGATCAAGGCCTCAGCTTCAGCAGCCTCGTTGGGAATTTCTTCGCATTCTGTTATACGCTTCAGCAAACCCGGCGAAAGTTGAATATTGCGAGGGCTGGAGCCAGTAATGCTGAGTTGCTGTCCTTCCCTGTCTATCTGATCGGGTGCCAGTGTTATTAACTCCTCGATAGTCAAGCCGCTGAGCAAACCCGCTATAACAAGCTGTCCCTCCTTATTGGCAGCATTAAGAAGTTGTTCCATATCGCCGACATCCAGTTCAGATACAGCATGGTTTTCGATAACCAGCTGTTGATTAAACTCGAGTTTATTCGCTGTTTCTCTTTGCCCCAGTAAAGCGGCAGGATTGTTTGCTGTATAAATTCGCGACCAGCTGCCGACACCTCCCTGCATAGATTTGCCATCTCGATTCAGAAACTCAATTAGCCAGATGATCGCCAGCCCGAGCAAAAAAGACACCAGCAGGGCAATACCTGCATCTCGCGTATAGTCAGGACGAATAGGCTGATTTGCCTGATAGGTACGTTCAAACACTTCTACCTGCGGATATTTTTCGCGTTGCTGGACTTCAATCTGTATCAGGCGATCCTGGGTTTCGCGATATAAAAGTTCGAGTTGTGCAAGCTCTTCTATTAATGCCTCATGTTCAGCAAAGCGCCGGGTGAACTCAGTTGCTGTGTCTTTATAATCTTCAACCTGTCGTTCCAGTTCCGCAGCCACCTGTCGAGCTGCATAATAATTCTCCTCTGCTTCGGCCAGAGCGACACCCCGACCTTTGCCTTTCATCCCCGCTATTTTCTCCTCTATTTTGGTTAACTGTTCGGGAATATTTTTCAGGTTCGGTTGCAGCTCGATATATTGAGGGGTATAGCGTTTTTCCAGTTCGCTGACCTCTTCACGTAATTCCTGAGCCCTTGCTTCCAGGTTGGCGAGCGTACGCTCATCGCCGTCAGGAACAACGGCTTCGCCCTTGTTGATAGCGGATTTCACCGCACGTAGACGAGCCGAGGCAATAACTTCCGCTTCGTTGGCCGTATTTAGCGAATCGGTCAATCCTTTTAAGCGGGTAAGCACCTGATTCTCATCGCGCCCAACGGACAAAATATTGTGTTTACTTCTAAACTGATTCAGCTCGTCGCGTTTTTGTTCCACTTTTACCGTTAGTGTGCTGAATTGATCATTCAGTGCCGAAGATGTTTCTGCAGTTGCCACGGCAATTTGCTCACGACGGTACAACTGGTATTGCTCGGTAAGGGTATTAAGCAACAAAGGCAGAAATTCAGGATCCTCTCCCTCCGCCCGGAGTTCAACGAGATTGGTATCTGCCACCGGCTCAAAAAAGAGCATGTCATGGATGACCGGTGCGGAGGGTATGCTTATTGATGTAAGTGAAGAAAGCGTTTCCCGCGTTAATTCAATTAATTTTTGTCCAGTGATTATATTTCCCTGAATAGCAACATGTTGAATATTGGCTTCCTGCCCCGGTTGATCGACTGCAGAAGGTGCGACAGTCAACAACGCCACTTTACTTTGATAAATAGCAGGTCGTTGATATACATAAACCAGGCCGATCAGGCTAAAAACCAGAAAACTGGCCAAAAACTGTTTGAAGCGAAGTGAGGCATACCAGGCAACTTCCGGCTGCGGGTACGCGAGAGCAGACCGTTGGTCGGTGACTATATCGATGTGCGGCAACTGATTGTGATCCATGTATTAAAAGTATCTATCCTGAGTAGTGACAATCTTGAGTAGTGTCTATCTTTTGCAGGTATGTTGTTAATAACATCCATCAAAACTACCTGCCTTTAACGGTCTCACCATTAACGCAGTTAAGTGGTACTTCACCGCGACCTACTCTTTGAATATTTTCAGCTACTTTTTTTGCAATACCCTGAAAACTCAAATCTGTAGCGCCACCAATATGCGGTGTGGCAGTGACATTGTAACCAAACAGCGGGTCGTTGGGATCACAGGGCTCCTCTTCGAATACATCGAGCCCGGCCCCCATAATTTGCTTGTCTCGCAAGGCCGCCAGCAATGCCTCGTAATCGATCACCCCGCCTCGCGCCACATTGATTACAAAGGCGCTGGCCTTCATCAGCGCAAATTCCTCACTGCCCATCAGACCGCGAGTTTCATCGTTAAGGGGTGGTGCCAACACCACAAAATCCGCCTCGGGTAATAAAGTATGCAACTGATCTGTGGTGGTATGCACATCGACAGCAACAGATTGTTCTTCAGCAGTATGTTTCGGGCCGGATCGCGATACTGCCTGAATCTTCATTTCAAAACCACTCAGTCTGCGCGCCACTTCCAGACCGATACCACCGTACCCTACAATTAACGCAGTACGACCTTTTAACGACCAACTGGTGGGCGTCGAGACTTTACGATCCTGTATGCTCTGACAGGCGGCAGCGTAACGCCTCGACAGATTAAGCATATGCATCACCGCAACTTCAGCTACTGACTCGGCATTACCCGTGCCGGCAGCTGGCACATTGGCCACGTAGACCCCATTGGTAGTAGCAGACGAAATGTCGACCGTATCGAGACCAGCACCAAATTGCTGCACCAGCCTGAGGTTGGGCAAGGACAGCTCCGCTTTGCCAAGGGGAATAATGGTGGGAATCAGCACGTTCGCATCTGTAGCTTTAGTGGCAATTTCTTCCGGCAGGCAGTCGAGTATTTCATCGTCGGGTAATAGCCCTTGCAGTATCTCAGTGATAAACCGGAAGCCTTTCTGACA
>QNFP01000158.1 GCA_003645535.1 Gammaproteobacteria bacterium
GCTCTTCGGCGACTGCCTGGAACATCCATAGCTGTTTAATCAATCTGAAATTAATTGCGCTCATATCCTCTGGTACCTTTATGTCGTACTGATCTTGATTCTGCAGACCGATCAAACCCGTCCGCATTTAATACTATTTTCGTATCACAGGCATAATTATATACGATTTTACATATCAGTGATTTACTTCAATAATAGAACTACATATTTTTTGACGAAAATTGCCATGACAGAAAACACAGCATTGCTCGAGCGCCTCGGGGCCCTCGATACCAACACCATCTCTGACGCTTTAGATTTTCTGGAGCTGGAAGGCGCAACATTTGGATTACGCCCACTGTGGAACTGTCCGAGGATCGTGGGGCGCGCCAGTACGGTAAAACTAGGGCCAAAACAAGATTCTAAGCCAGCCATACACCTCATTTCTCCGGTTATTGATGCCGTGGCCAGTGACGATCGGGTACTCGTGATCTCCGGTGGAATCGAAGGAGTTTCCTGTTGGGGTGACATTCTCGCCAACGCCGCAAAACAGAAGAATATCCAGGGCACTATCATCGATGGTTTTAGTCGCGACATCGAAGGCAGTGAATCGATCAACTACCCATTGTATGGTCGTGGCATCACCATGATCAGTGCTCGCAACCGGGTGATTCAAATCGACTCGGGGTGTCCCGTTCAAATAGCAGGCGTTACCGTTCACGAAGACGATTATGTGATTGCAGACCGTTGTGGCAGCGTCTTTATTGCGGCGGAAAAAATCAGCCAGGTAATCGACCTGGCCGAAAAGATCGATGCGCGTCAAACCAGCATGGTCGACGCGGTGCGTTCGGGAAAATCAGTTGCGGAAGTCATGCACGACAAAGAGTTTGAAGCCATTCAAAACTCCGAATTCCAGCTCAACTCAGAGGTACACACATGACAGCGCAAGATTCACCCCGGCAAGATTCACCCCAGGCAGACGAAACTCGGGATCTGGTAAAGTTATTCGAGGGACTGGATACCGCCAGCGTATCTGACGCACTAGACAAAATCGGGCTTCATGGCCAGGCGCTGGGAATTAAACCGCTGAGAGACTACACGGATGTCGTGATTGGCCCTGCATTTACGGTGAAATACGTACCTGCAGCCACACCTGCTGGCACCGTGGGCGACTATATCGATGACGTCAAGCCGGGCGACGTTGTTGTCATCGAGAATGATGGCCGTACTGATTGCACGGTGTGGGGAGATATCCTGACCCAATACGCGGGTATCCACGACATTGCCGGTACTGTCATCGACGGCGTATGCCGCGATGTGAACAAGGCAATTCAGGATAACTATGCCTTGTTTAGCGCTGGCCGTTTTATGCGTACCGGTAAAGACCGGGTCGAGGTGGAATCCGTCAATACCACGGTAACCATTGGCACCGTGAGAGTGGAATCGCAGGACATTGTTGTCGCAGATGCAAATGGCGTGGTCTTCGTGCCTCGAAAATATGCCGGCAAAGTAGCACAAACAGCACACAAAATTGAGTCGGTTGAAATGGCTATACGGGAAAGAATAGCGGCAGGGGACGGTATTCGTGAAGCCCGTGAAAAGCTTGGATATCACACACTGCAAAGGAAGCTGTAGCATGGTTGACTATGCTCAGGAAGTACTAGAACAGGCAATATCTCTCGGTTCTTCGACGATTTACGAAGCATCAGGCATTAAAAACAGTGCGCTTGATCGAAATATACGCACGCTATGGGATGGCGCCGTTGTGGCAGGTCCCGCCTATCCCGTTGCCTGTGCACCGGGCGACAACCTGGCAATCCACATCGCCATGGAAAAAGCACCCGCAGGCAGCATTCTGGTCGTTACCACCGATAGTTTCATCGCAGGATACTGGGGAGAAATATTAACCGTCGCTGCGGTAGCCGCAGGTATCAAAGGGCTTATTATTGATGGCGGTGTTAGAGACATCGCAGCGATACGCCGACACCAATTCCCCATTTATTGCCGTGGCATTTCTGTGCATGGGACACACAAAGACAGCGTCAATTCTGTTGGGCAACCGATTCAAATAGCAGGCACGCCAGTTCGGGTCGGAGACCTGGTGACAGCGGACGATGACGGTGTTGTCGTCTTGCCTCAAGCATGTGTCACAGAAGTCATTCGCAAAGGTCTGGCTCGTGAACAGAAAGAAGCCGTCATGATGAAGCAGATCATTGAAGGGAAAACCAGCCTTGAGCTGATGAATCTGACTGCCTGGAGAGACACCTGATAATGGACATGCCAGGCAAGCTTAACCGGTTTCTCGAACGTTCGCAGCCGTCTGCAACCTACCAGGTTATCGACCGCGTTGTTGAAAAAAGAGCCGCGGGTGAAAAGGTCATATCACTCTGTGCGGGAGAACCTGACTTCGACACGCCGGCGCATATTTCCGCGGCTGCGATTCAAGCGATCGAATCCGGTTTTACCCGGTACACGCAAGTCGCCGGTTTGAAAGCGTTGCGACAGGCGGTCGCAAAGAAATTTCAGGAAGAAAATGGCATCCCGACAACATGGGAGAAAACGATCGTCTGCACGGGTGGAAAACAGGTTCTCTTCAATGCACTTGCAGCAACACTAAACGAAAACGATGAAGTCATTATTCCAGCCCCTTACTGGGTAAGCTACCCCGAGATGGTTCAAGTTTGCGGCGGCAAGCCAGTCACGGTTAGCTGCGATAAAAGCACCGCCTTCAAGCTCAGAGCCGAAGCTCTCGAGGGGGCCATTACGAATCGAACGAAATGGCTGATACTCAACTCGCCCTCTAACCCCACCGGGGCGATTTATAGCAAAGTAGAACTGTTAGAATTGGCCGAGGTCTTGAGACAGCACACCGATGTGCTGCTGCTGTCTGACGATATCTATGAGCACCTCGTTTTTGATGATGCGCCCTTTCATACCATGGCCCAGGTGGCACCAGACCTGAGCGATCGCATTATAACCATGAATGGTGTATCCAAAGCCTATGCGATGACGGGCTGGCGAATCGGTTTTGGAACCGGGCCCAAATGGTTGATCGATGCAATGATCAAGTTACAGGGTCAACAGACATCTGGCGCTTGCAGTATCGCGCAACATGCCGCATTGGCTGCATTAGAAGGTTCGAGGGATTTCATCATTACTTCGAAGGCAGTATTCCAGAAGCGTCGCGACATGGTTGTCGAAATGCTAAACGACGCACCCGGTTTGAGTTGTGAAACGCCATCTGGCGCCTTTTACATCTTTGCTGACTGCAGTGGGCTAATAGGCAAGGAAACATCATCTGGACAGCGCATCAACAGCGACAAAGACATCGCCGACGCGCTGCTCGATGAAATGAACGTTGCAGTGGTACAGGGTAGCGCCTTTGGTCTTGGCCCCTATCTACGTATCGCTTATGCGCTGGATGACGAATCGCTTAAGCAGGCTTGTGGCAAAATACAAATTTTCTGTGAGTCGTTAATCGACTTGCAGGAATGAAGTAAACCCCTTACCAGTAGCAATCCAACACCTGGCCAATCGGAACCAAAACCATGAAAGAATTCGAAAAAAATGACATTCCCCTGCGCATCGACGGCACTGAGCTTAATATCTCCGCGATTTCGCGTGAAGGAAAAAAGGACCCCATTGTGTTCCTGCATGGATTTGGATCCACTAAAGAGGACTACGCGGATATCGTCAGGCAAGCAAGCCTCGGCGATTTCCCTTTTTTGGCCTACGATGCCCCGGGCTGTGGAGAATCCGACTGCTCAAATCTCGACAAGTTGTCTATTCCGTTCCTGGTTGATACCGCGCTGACAGTTCTGGATCATGCCGGTATCGAACGCTTTCATTTGATTGGACACTCGATGGGGGGATTAACCGCGTTGATGTTGGCGCATCGTCACCCCGACAGGGTTCTCAGCTTTACCAATGTAGAGGGCAATATTGCACCCGAGGACTGCTTTTTAAGCCGGCAAATCATCGACCATCCCGCGTCCGACGCGAATGTTTTTCTTGCGCGATTCATTGAGCGTGCACTCCATACGCCAGCTTATTCAAGTCCCCTCTATTCCGCGAGCCTCAGGCACAAGATTCGTGCTGAAGCCGTTCACGGTATTTTCTCGTCCATGGTGTCCTTATCCGATCACGGTGATCTAATGGACAAATTCCTGGGGTTACCCTGTTCAAAGATGTTCATGTATGGAGAACAAAACCAGGGCCTGTCCTACTTAAGCCACATACAAGCCAGGGGTGTCAGACTGTCTCAAATCCCGGAATGCGGTCACTTCCCCATGTACTCCAACCCGCCAATGATGTGGCGCGAGATAGCAGATTTTCTGAGTCAGTTTGGAGAATGAAGGTGGGCTGTAAGTTAACTTTCATTCAACAGGCTCAAAACAGGGTATTTAAAGGTGGGAAAGGTGACGGAGGGATTATTTTTAAATCCCTCCGTCACCTTTTTATTGGCTGCCCCCCTTTCGTCTTACCCCTCGTTTTTCAACCAGTCACGCATAATTGCCTTAATCCTGCTCTGATAAGGAACACCATCGAGACGAGCTTTAGTCTTAAAGGCTTCCAACAAATCGGTCTCGATTTTTATACTGATCAACTTCAACACGGGCTTTTTTAGGGGCATATTGACGACTCGAAAATCCTCAAGATATCTTACAATCTGCCCGGCAGATAGCTGCTTGCACTGCGCAAGGTAGTCATCGGAAAAAAACTGAATCGTTTTCATTTAAGCTTTTCCAGAGCTTTGATATCCTCTAAGTCCTGGGGACGGCCGCTCGCTTTTTTCATATCGATGAGATCCCTTATATTCAGTACCGGAACAGACAATGTGGAAAGCTGCTTATAATCAGCTCTTTTACCCTTTGCATCAAAATTGATAATGACATCCAACAGCTCTGAGGAATCGGCAGGGTTATAGAAGTTCCAGGCGACCAAATTACGATTCTGAATGTATTCATCCCGATACTCAAAAACGTCCAGTGCGGTAACGGGTAGGCGTGAAACCAGCCCGATCTTCTGTAGCGCCTCTTCAGCCTTCACTAAATCATGTTTTGTCCACCGTAAGGCAATATCAATATCCAAAGTCCCGCGGATGGCCCCATGTAGTGCCACCGCATATCCGCCAACAAGAACGTAACGGACCCTGGACTTATTCAGCACCTCGCATACTTTTTCTAGAAATGTCATAAAACTAGTATATACCAATATATACCTAATTCGAGTAATCAAACTCCTTATACTTAGGGAATTGAATAATTCTATTTCTGGCTTAACATGCGATATCCCGAATTAAATTGCCGCCCTCTGTGACAACAACTGAAAGATTTTCATTTCTTTAACCACTGGCCTTGCTGGTTTTGAATCCAGGTGCCAGCCGGGACTTTCTTGAATATCTCCTTCGCATAAACCTTACTAACCTGATCGATGCTTACGCCCTGAGCAGCCGCCTTTTTCTCATAGACTGCCTTGCGTTTCTTGTTGATGGAGGCAACCTCTGCAGTTGCGCTGGGATCACGTGCCACCACATAGCCACTAGCACTTTCACCGAGTGCGCCGGAAGCACGCAAGTCCTGAAGAGAACCGGCCCAGACTGAAATTCCACCCGCTAATAGAAATGCCACGATAGTCATGATGATGGATTTGAAGAAACTTGAACTGCAATTTCGTAGCATGCTTTCCTCCCGAAAAATATATTTACTGGTAAACACTTTCATTAAAAAACATCCGGATTGGATTCAATATCTTTTTTTGCCTGCTCTTCCAGTGTCACGCGTACATTAGCATCCAGTGTAATATTGAGGTTAATCGTGATCGGTTCTGTTGGTGCTTCAACTTTGACAGTTGGTGTACAGGCCGTCATGAGCATCAGCACTGCGACAACTGAGACAAAATTTATATGATAGTTCCTGCGCATAGATCGTACTCACTCCGGGTTATTTTCACATTACCTAAGCGGATGAATGCTTGCCAATTACAAAGTCAGCTTAGCAGTAAACCAAATGCTACTCTACCCCAGTCATTAACGATGGACAGTATGCTTAGTGTAATCTGAACGCTCGCTGAAGGGCTTTACTGGATACTCCATACGCCTGGCCGAGGGCCTTCAGGATATCACTGATATTACTTTCCAGATTAATATTCAAACGAAATGGCCGTCCTTTCAGGACTTTCGGATTATTGCCAAGCAAAGAAAGCGTGGTTAGCAGGTCATTGTTTGCAGAATTATTCAATTTAATTGTCAGTTCGGTGTAGTGAAACTCCGTCAGTGCCTGCAACAGCAGATCAACATCCTCAGCGCTGCCAGCCAGTAATTTCGACACCTTTTCTGATTTAAAACGAAGTATCCCTGGCTTTTTTGCGGCAAGCACGCCGTCTTGAATCGAAACAGAATCATCTCTCAAAGTCAGTGGAATACTGCCGTCAAGACGCCCGTCCCCTGCAAGCCCCTCAACATCTATCAGCTTGAACAGCGCCTCAAGGTCGAGATCAGCCACTTGAAACACCACGTTGGTAGAACTGGATAATGGGTCGATCACAGTAGGGCCTGTTGACAGCGTACCGCCGATCATAGACAGCTGGGCCTTGTCGATGGCGAGCCGAGCTGAGTCTGCCCCCTGAATTTTGTATATAATTTCAATATTCTCCATGGGAACACCAGGATCGATACGCTGAATTGTTATTTTTTGCTGCGGAAGACTCCTGGGTGATAGCAGGTCAGTCAGTTGTAACGCGGCTGACAGGCCGCTGACAGTGGTTCCATTCTGAGTAAAGGACAGATTCTGTAAATTAATCTCAGCACCGCTTTTAATACCCTGTTTCAACCAACTGACGTGGCTACTGGCGTTGGCAGAGCCACTGACGGACTCCAGCACGGCCAGATCAGGGAAAAGCGCGACGGGTTGCAGTGCACCGGGTGAGAATGTCAACGGAGCAACATCCAGTTTCAGGTTGCCCTCGCCCGTATCGAGTCCATGCACGGCAGCTAATTTTAAATATCGTTTGCCGGGTATGCCGCCAAGGGCATTGATGAATAAACGCTTGCGCCTCAGCTTCACGTTGCCGGCCAGGCTGATCGGAGCAAAATAAGGTTTTAGCGCCAGATGCTGCAGCCGACCGATTCTGAAATCGGCGAGTTGACGCTTGCCTGACTCACCGTGGCGTATCGTAGTTGTGATTTTTTCCAGTTGAATCTGGTATTGCGGCAAAGTAATGCCTGCTGCACTGATAGTGCTCTTGCCATTGAACTGACCTGTACTTTCCATCCTGCCCGTGTGCAAAATCTTTCCGGGGCGAATTTCCATTTCCAGTGCCGGCGCATCATCACGGTTAACCAGCAATGTGAAGTTGCCAGGTTGTAGCGTAATCTGATTTTCCAACGACAGA
>QNFP01000159.1 GCA_003645535.1 Gammaproteobacteria bacterium
ATGCAGGAACAACGGGCTCAAGAGGACCCGCAGGCAGCGAGTGCACGGCACGCGCTGCGCGCGGGTCCTCAAGATGCTGTTATGACTGAAATGGAAATAATTGCCCGGGAGCTAATGTAATTTTTTTGTTGGTTGCAGCTAGAGAAAAAACAGGCGGCCATGAGCCGCCTGCAGATAGCTTTGTATTGCTCTTTGTTTATTTTTCAGGGGCTGTCCTGACAACCTCGTTTAGGGTGGCATTTGCCTCCACCACCTCCACCGCCACCACCACCACCATCATCAGTTGTGCTATTGCGACGAATAGAAACTGAAATTGACGCTACCGAAGTACTGTTTCCGTCGCTGACTGTATAAGTCAATGTATCTGTACCGCGCTTCTTGCCAGATGAGTAGCTCACCAAATCACCGGACACTGAGGCGGTTCCTTTGTTTCCCGAACTAACGCTGACGAGCGTGAGTTGGTCACCCTCTCGATCGGTGTCATTGGCCAGTACGTCGATAGTGATAGTACTATTGGTGCCAACTGAAGCGCTGTCATTTACTGCGCTTGGAGCATCATTTGTTTCACTAACGGTAACAGTGACATTTGCAGATGCCGTTCCACCAAAGCCGTCACCGACAGTGTAGCTGAACGAATCATTCCCTGAATAATTTGTAGCGGGTGTATAGGTGATGGTATTGCCATTTGTGGTGGTAGTGCCATTGGCTCCTGAACTAACCGAGATAATATTCAGGTTGTCTCCTTCGGGGTCACTATCGTTGCCTAACACGCTGATAACGATTGGGACATCTTCGTCCGTACTCCCGAAGTCATTGCTGGCAACTGGAGGTAAATTGGCAAGAGTTGTTGCCGCCGCGCTAATGCTGGCAGTGGTTATGTTATTAGACAGGTCCCTTGCCGACACCTGGTAACTATAGCTCGTGTCAGCGGCGAGACCAGTTGCGACATATTCCGTGCTGGACTGCCAGGCACTGCTGGTACATCCCGATCCCCCACCAAGACAAATAAACTGATATTCCACTATGCCGGAATCATCGTTTGCCGTAGTAGCTGTCATCTGAATTGACCCCCGACCAATTTCGTAAGGCGTTACCGACCAGGTCATACGGTTCGGGTTGGGCGCTGTGTCATCACCGCCAGTAGTTGCTGGCAACGTTCCCGATATAAAGTATTGCCCCAGGCTGCCGTAATCGGAATAGGGTGAGATGTTGTTGCCGACGCCGGTAACTTGCAGATAATAGCGACCCGCAGATGAATTGAACGAGATCTGGGCAAAAGTGTCGTCAGCTGGATCGCTGACCGCAATCACACCGGTGTCGTCCAGTAAAGCTAACTCGATATCAAGGTTGGCGCCACGTCGACTGGTGCGGTAATAAGCGTCCCAGGCAGGTGTCGCGGTGATGTCGATGGTTCCACCGCCTGATACAAAGGTGAAAGTATCAACGTCGTTTCTGTCTTCGATAAGACCTTTATTTTCCGGGAAAATATTATCTGCATCCGCCTCCGGATTGCTCACCTCAATGGCCGTGCCGCCGGTGAGGATTAATTCTGTTGCCGAAGCGCTAGAGTCACTATGGTCATCGTCGCGCAAACTCAGCCGGTTAGTGATTATGGCTATATCGTCCTGGGGTTGGGTGGCACCACTGTATTCCCCAGAACTCCATTGGGTTACGTTGTTGTAATACCCCACACCCATTATCGGTGCCCACGATATATAACCGGAACCATGTCCGGAGTAATAGCTGTTAGTAGAAGAGCCGTCATGAGAGAGCCCCAGGTTATGGCCGACTTCGTGGGAAGCTGCCTCGGATATATACGGGGCGAATTTGGCCAGGTTGTCGTAATAAACCAGGGCAGGCGAATAATACGTAAAAGAGGATGAGCCCCATACGCCGACGTAGGCAACGCCGCCCGCAGTATTGTAGGGCATGGTTTGCCCGCTGGTATCGACGTCGCGAGTAATCAGCACATGGCCGGTTGAGTTCGTATACACACCTGGTTCTTCCGTGGTGACATCAATATCGAAGGGTGCGAAGTCTTCGGCAATGCGGTGCCAGATTTCCTGAATACTTGCTTTTTCAGAGTCCGAAAAAGTGGCGTCGTCGCTATCGAGACTGAACGGCGCAGCATAATAACTGTCCGGGCCACCATTGTTCCAAACCGTTGCGGTGATCTCATGACCGTCGAAATCCACATAGAGTACTTTGCTGGAACCGGGCTTGCTGTGCAGGGCAAATACATTGGCGGCTGTTTCTGTTACAGGACTGCTTGCTTCCCCCGAGCTTCCGTCTGCTTCAGCTACGTCTTCTGGCAGCACCGTATCCTCATAAAAAACACCACCTTCACTGTCGAAATTTAAATATTCAAAATCCCCGACTGGGAAAGAGAAGCGATTTAGCCATTCAAGGGCACGTTCCCTGGCCCTGGGAGGCAGAGATTGAATTTTTTCTTTGGCCCGCCCGCGCGGAATATCCTGCAACCCAAATGGCGTGCCGTCACCTAATACGCGCCCACGGGTTTCCTGGGCGAGGCTGACCTGTGAAACAAGTGCTATAGCGATTGCTATTGTTACTTTTCTTAGTGCTGGGTAATCCCACATCTCAATTTCCCTGTAGACACCACGAACAACGGTTATTCGTGGCTCGGTTATCTATGTCTTTAGCTGGGAAGTGAGACTAGGGTGTTAGGCTGTATATTTCGGTGACGGTATTGGCAATTTTGACTACAGGCCAGGTTTGGTCTGATTAATGTTGCATTTTGTGAACAAATTCAAATGTCCTGCACTAGAAGAGTCGAGCTATCTATGAACCAGCCGGCGTCAATTAACCGTTATTCCTATCTGCCACCGGATGGTTCTTGTCTCCTGCATTCGGTATTTCCGCCTTATCGTCTGGATTAGTTGCCGGTACATAATCAATTTCCAGATCGGCTTTGTCGGTAAAATAATCCGGTAGTTCAGCCTGGATGGCCGGTGCCAGATTTTTAAATTCGCCCACCTGTTTAACAAGATTACCTTTACCACTGACTAGCTGGCCTTCAGCTTTTTGATAAGCTTCGTGGGCTTTATCCAGGCCGCTTTTAACATTTTGAAAGCTGGCCAGAAAAGTATTAAGTTTTCTAAATACGCCATCGGCTTTTTTGGCCAGTTCTGCTGTGTGTTTGTTCTGGTCTTCGTAACGCCACAGCTGGCGAACGATATTCAGGCTGGTAAGCATCGTTGTTGGCGTGGCCACTAGTACATTTTGTTCGATGGCCTGCAGCAGCAAAGCCTCATCGGCTTTGAGCGCCTCCACAAAGGCGGATTCAATGGGCACAAACATGAATACCATTTCTGGAGAATTCAGGCCGGGTAGTTTGTAGTAATTGCGATCTGCGAGTTCTTTAATGCGACTGGCAAAGGCTTCCACATGCTCTTTTAAGGCCAGTTGGCGCTCTGCGTCATCCTCGCTGTTAACGAAACGGGTATAGGCATTGAGGGAGACTTTAGCGTCGATGACCAAATGTTTGCCCTGGGGTAAATAGATGATGGCATCAGGTCGAGCACGACCTCCTTCTTCAAGATTGAAGGAGACTTCTCTTTCATAGTCTTTGCCGAGGACCAGGCCAGATCGATCAAGGACATTTTCTAATACCAGCTCGCCCCAGTTGCCCTGCATTTTGTGCTGACCTTTGAGTGCGGTTGCCAGCGAATGGGCTTCTTCTGTGATCTGTTTGTTGAGTTCCTTGAGCTGGCCCAGTTCGCTGCGCAGGTGGGCCTGTTGCTGAGTGTCTTTATGGTGAATATCCGCAGCCTGCTTTTTGAAGTCCTCGATCTGTTTCTTAAAGGGGCCAAGAACGCCATCGAGAGATTGCCGGTTGGCTTCGGTAAAGGCTTTGCCCTTATTTTCGAAAATCTGATTGGCGAGATTTTCAAATTCGGTCTTTAGTTGTTGTTTGTTTTCATCGAGTAACTTTAATTGTTTATCAAAGTGGAGCTGCTTTTCATCGAGGCTGGTTTTTAACTGAGCGTGATCAGCGATGAGTTGCTGGTAGCGTTCATTGAGGCTGCTGTGATTTTGTTCTTTGCTTGCCGCGGTGTGTTTAAGTTCATCGATTTGCTGCTCGGCTTTGTTGGCATGAACTTCGTGGCCTCTGGATTGTTCCCTCATTGCAGCCAGGGCTTGCCTTTCACTATTCAGGGCCGATTCTTCGGTTTCAATTTTTTGGCTAAGTGTCTCTATACGCATTTCACGTTCTGAAATTCGCTGGCTAGTTGCTTTGGCTTCAGCCACCAGTTCGGCTTCTCGCTTTTCTGCAATATGTTGGACATTACGGGCGCGCCAGGCGGCCACGGTATAGCCGATGACCAGGCCACCAAGTGTGGCAGCAGCAATAATGAACGCTAAGGGCAGTGTTGCCATGTCTATAAATCACTCTCCACTAATAAGGTATTTAGCCGTGCCGGGTAAGTACGCCAGGGCTTATCCTAGCAGATTACCCGTTTGTATCGGCAGGTCTGTGTGGATGTAATGTACTATGCTGGAGGTATGCGGTATTGATACCGGGCAAGATTTGAGGTGAAAAAAGTATGCAGGGCCTTATACAAACAAAGTTAACTTACATTACTGATCAGGCCGGTGCGCAGGCGATATACAACTACCGTCCGGGTGCTGACGATCCGGACTTGAGTTCGCAATATGTCGAACCGAAATATCAGAATTATGACGTTGAAATAAACGATATTCGCAGCTCAGAGCAAACTTTCTGTCTCGACGTGCAGGGCCTGGCGGTGGTAAATGTTGACAGTGCATTAAGCGATTATTATGACGAACCGCAGGTGAGAGCGGTTTACATGCCGGAAATGGAAGCGCTGGTTAAAAATGCAACTGGAGCCGCACGAGTTTTTGCCTTTGATTACAACGTCCGATGTGAAACTTACTCGGAGCATAAAAAATACATGGCCCACAAGCCCGTGCGCTTTGTTCATAACGACTATACCGATGAATCTGGTCCCCAGCGGGTTATAGACCTTATGGGCGATGAAGCTGGCGAACTGTTAAAAAGAAGATTTACCATCGTCAATGTCTGGAAGCCCATTGTTGGGCCGGTGTTGCGCACACCTTTGGCGGTATGTGATGCCAATAGCATGGGTGAAAAGGATTTTATCGATATATCATTGCTTTACCGGGATCGGATCGGACAGATCCAGATGGTCACGCATCGGCCCCAGCACCGCTGGTATTACGTCGCTAATATGCAGCCCAACGAAGCCTTGTTGTTAAAGTGTTACGACTCGGAACAGGATGGCCGCGCCAGGTTCACAGCACATACTGCCTTTGACGACCCTAATACGCTGGAAGGCGCACCGGACAGGCAAAGCATTGAAGTCAGAACCCTGGCTTTTTTTGATTGACTTTGAGCCGCTTGCTTTAACTGGTTGCTTTAATAAAGTACAGAGTAATAAAAATTACAGTTTTACTCGGTGTTAATAGCGGGTTTGATGATTAGAATTTTTCCGCTATCGGTAGATACATATAGCCAGCCTTCGGGACTTTGTATGACGTTGCGTATGCGTTCGTTTCGAGTTTCCAGTAATCGTTCTTCTCCTACGATATTACCCGAGCCGTCCACTGTTAGGCGATTAAGGTGGGTGAGTTTGAGCGCCCCTGAGAAAAGATTTCCTCGCCAAAGTGGGAAGGCGTCACCGGTATACAGCAATAGACTACCAGGAGCGATAGACGGTATATAGACTTTTTTAGGTGCTTCTATGCCGGGTTTGTATTTACCTTCGCCCACCGCACCTGGCTTGTGGTATTCCTTGCCGTGGGAGGTTATCGGCCAGCCATAGTTTTGTCCGGGTAACACCAGATTAATTTCGTCACCGCCACGGGGGCCATGTTCGTTAAGCCACAGGCGCTGGTTTTGTTGATCGAAAAAAATGCCCTGTGGGTTACGATGCCCATAGCTCCAGATTTCCGGCAAAGCTCCAGGGGTATCGATAAAAGGATTGTCAGCGGGCACGCTACCGTCGAGATTAAGGCGCAATACGGAGCCGGCATGACTGCTGAGATCCTGGCCGTTAGGCCGGTGGCCCCGATCACCGATGGTGAAAAATAAATGGCCATTGCCGTCGAACGCGATGCGGCTACCAAAGTGGCGTTTCGCTTTACTGGCGGATTCAGTGATTAGCAGATCCCGCCACTCGATTAAGTTGTTATCGGTGAGTTTGGCCCGAGCCAGGGTAGTCGCACTGGTGTTACCCAGGGGTTTACTGTAAGTAAAGTAGATCCAGCCCCCAGCAACGTACCCAGGCGGCAGCGCCATATCAAGCATGCCCCCCTGACCTCGCGCCCATACATCGGGCGCACCGTTGAGGTAGGTTATCTTGCCATTACCGGTTTGTAGTGTGCCGACTTTTCCTCCGCGTTCAGTGAAGATAATAGTGTCATCGGCAATAAATACCATGCCCCAGGGCACACCTAATTTATTTGTCAGTGTTTCGACCCGATAGCGCATGCCTTCACTTACGTTTTCTGTGGAGGCGTTTCCCTGAAGCATCAGCGCGGTCATGGTTATGAATATTGCCAGCAACATGGTGACGACCGCCAGACGAGTTTTACTCATCGCGAAAGCAGCTGAGCCTGTTAAATGTTTTATTCGGTGTTTGCCTGAGAGCTTCATGCTTATGGCTGCCGCTAACGCGGGATTACAAAAAAGGTTTTTTGCTCAATCCACATCAACTGCACTTCCCAGTACGATACCGATCTGTTCATTGATAACCAGATCGGCATCGTTATCCTGATCAGTTGGGTCGCGGTTGATGATGATCAGTTTTGCCTCGTTGCGTTTTGCCACTTGCGGGAAACTCGCCGCTGGATAGACGACCAGAGAGGAGCCGATGACTATAAACAGATCACAGTCAACTGCGGCAGCCTGCGCTTTTAGCATGGCATCCTGCGGCATTTGTTGGCCAAAAGAAATAGTGGCGGTTTTGACCAGTCCGTCGCAGACATCGCATGTCGGTAACGTTTCGTTTTGTTCGAAGTTCCTTTTTATCATTTCCAGATCATAGCGTTGACCACAATCCAGGCAATGGGCGTATGTGGTGTTACCGTGCAGCTCAATTATACTGGCATCGGGCACCCCGGATTGCTGGTGGAGTCCATCGACATTTTGGGTAATGACGTGACTGACTGTATTGTCAGCAACCAATTTGGCGATGGCGCGATGTCCGCGGTTGGGCTGGGCATCCTGCATAGTTTCGTCAAATTTGAATTTGAGGCGCCATGAGTCTCGCCTTGCCTCGGCAGACGTGAGAAATTCG
>QNFP01000160.1 GCA_003645535.1 Gammaproteobacteria bacterium
CCAAGCCACCACCTGCCCCATTGTCCTGCGACATTTCACCTGCTGATGGATCAACAGCCGAAGGTGTGCCGATTACCTTTACAGGCTCTACTCAGGGCGGTAAGGGCAAAAAAACCTACAGCTGGAACTTCGAGGATGGCTCGGGGACACCGACTGCATCCACTGATACCAGTGTAGATGTGACCTACGGCTCTGCAGGCGGCCCCTTCGCCGTACTGCTGGATGTGACTGACAAGAATAATGATACCGAAAGTTGCAGCGCCACCGTGACCATCACACCGGGCGGCGACAACACCCCGCCAGTCGCCAATGATGACGGTTACCCGGCTGTAATAAATACGCCCCTGAATATTGCCGCACCGGGCGTACTGGGTAATGACACTGATGCCGACGGCGATTCGCTCACCGCCGTGCTTGAAACCGGTGTGTCAAATGGCAGCCTGACCCTGAATGCCAATGGCTCGTTTGTCTATACGCCCAACACCGGTTTCATTGGTGATGATACCTTTACCTACTTTGCCGATGATGGCACGGACCCGTCTGATGCCTCAGCAACGGTCACTATTACCGTCGAACCGGGTGGCGGCAACACCCCGCCGGTCGCCAATGATGACAGTTACACGGCGGAAAAAAACACGACCCTGAATACTGCCGTACCGGGTGTGCTGGGTAACGACACTGATACCGACGGCGACCCACTCACCACCGTGCTTGAAAACAATGTTTCATTCGGCAGCCTGGCCCTGAGTGACGATGGCTCGTTTGTCTATACGCCCGGCACCAACTTCACCGGTGAGGATTCCTTTACCTACTTTGCCGATGACGGCATGGACCAATCGGACGCCTCTGCAACGGTTACGATCACCGTCGAAGACGATGCACCACCCACAGGTGAGGCGCTGTACTTAGACAATTGCCGTATGTGCCATGGTATTGAAGCCGTCGGTGGCTTCGCGCAGCGCGACATCAGGACCGCAGGGGCCAACCGCATCTCTGGCGCCATCACTCGGCGCGCCGATATGAACTTTCTTGGCACAAGGCCGACCCCCCTGACTTACGCGGAGATCGAAAGTATCGCCGATTACCTGAGTGGTCTACCGAAAGGGAAAGACGACATTCCGAGGAGAGGTGATCTCGCCGTCGGCGAAGAGCAGTTCCGCGAGTCCTGCAGTTACTGCCACAGCTTTGGCGGTGATCCCATCGAGCCTCCCCGCCCTGGTCCCGACCTGATTAGTGTTGGTTCAACCTATTCGGACGCATTTCTTGGCGCCTGGATCGGTTTCCCAACAGAGATGATTGAGGCTGGTGCATACCCGCATGCCCTGGATCCCTACTGGATGCCTGATCTCGGGCACTCGGACATCAACGCCTGGGACATAGCGCAATTCATGATCGAGCAGGAAGCTGTTGGCGCACTTGTCGACACACCACCAGTCGATCTGACCCCAGAGCAGTTTGATGCCAGCACGCAGGATTACTTTAACCTTTGTGCCGGTTGCCATGGACTGTACCGTACGGGTGCTACCGGGCCTGATATCGGTGCGCTGCGTTCTGCGGCGATTGGTACCGACGGCCTCACCGCTATCATGACCTATGGTACACCCGCAGGCATGGGCAACTTTGGTCAGAGCGGTATCCTCAGTGCGGAGCAGATCACCAATCTTGCTGCCTACCTGCAGTTGCCTCCACCGGAGGCACCACCGCTGCCAATGGCGGATATCCAGGCCAGTTGGGATCTCGTTATCGCCGTGGCTGATCGTCCAACTGCGCCGCAACATACGCGCAACTGGGAGAACTTCACCGGCGTCATCCTGCGTGATGCCGGCCAGATTGCCATTTTCGACGGTGACACCAACGAAGAAATCGTACGCCTGAGTACCGGCTTTGCCGTGCATATCCTGCGTTCTTCATCAACCGGGCGCTATTTTTATGCTATCGGTCGTGATGGTCTGGTTACCTTGATCGATCTGTGGACCACTGTGCCTAGCATTGTGGCGAATGTGAAAGGTTGTCATGATGCAAGGAGCGTGGACGGCAGTAAGTTCCCCGGATTCGAGGACAGCTACCTCATCGAGGGTTGCTACTGGCCGCCACAGTATGTTGTCTATGATGGCCTCACCCTGGAGCCGATAGTGCGGGTGGATGTTCCCCTGGTGGACATCAACGGGAATCTGCTTGTCGAGAACCGGATTGCATCGATTGTCGCATCCCACAGTCGCCCGGAATGGGTGATCTCGCAGAAGGAGGCGGGGTTTGTCTCCATCGTCCCTTACGCCCCTGACGTTAATAACCCTGCGATAATCCCGTTCCAGATCTCTAAAGATATCGCGACCGCGAAGTTCCTGCATGATGGTGGCTTTGACCATACCGGGGATTACTTCCTGGTGGCCGCCAACGCCAGTAACATGATGGTAGCCGTCAACCTCAATACCCAGACCCTGGAGGCCCTCATTCCCACGGGACAAGTGCCCCATCCGGGCCGGGGTGTGAACTGGTTTGATCCGGACTATGGCTGGGTCAATGCTACCTCGCACATTGGTGAAGGCAAGATAACGGTGTACGGTGCAGACCCTGTGCTCCGTCCAGATGTTGCCTGGCAGATCGTTCGTGAAATCACGCTGCCTTCTTCCGGCTCGCTGTTCGTCAAGTCACATGATGCCTCTCCATGGGTACTGGTAGACATGACACTGAGTGCTTCCGGCTACGATCAGGACATTTGCGCCATTAAGAAGGCTACCGGCATACTTGATCGGTGCTTCAAAGTGGTCGACAATGGCAAGGCAGTGCACTTCGAGTTCAACATGGATGGCTCCGAGGTATGGGTATCTGACTGGGCTGCGGATGGTGCGGTGATTGTACTGGACAGCACCACGCTGACAGAGGTCAGACGTTTCACTGGCCTGCCTACACCAACAGGCAAGTTCAACGTCTACAATACGGCTCACGATATCTACTGAGCCAGGTGGTTTGCTGAATTCACCCCGGGCATGGCTCGGGGTTCACAAACAGGCCCGATCCGGTACTCCCGGGTCGGGCCTCTCTTTTTTAAAAAGTTGTTAGTTACGAAGCACCATAGTTAATGAGTAAAAAAGGCAAAACTCTCACAGTTGCAGAAAGTTATACAGTCACTGTGACTGTATAACAGTTACAAAATGTACCTGGTATGACACAACCCATGTGCCCCTGTGAAGACAAAATGATACGTCCACACATAACTAACCCCAATAACTACAACTGCCAGAATAATTCAACCAAATATGCTAGCGTTGATTACCGTCAATAAATCGCTTACCAAAGTAAACCGTATATGTGGATTTTTCTCTGTCAGGCCAATTATTCGAAGGCCGGCTTTGTGTGGTGTAGACAGGCTAACAAACGAAATATCGCGACCGGCCACTCTGGGTCGAAAACGCTCTGTCAGGACGGATTTTCAAAAGTCTGCTTTGTGGAAGCGACCTTAGATTAATAACAACTAAAATGGGGATTTGGGCTAGCTTTGAATTATTGCTAACTGTCAGGTTAAGTCTGAGCTACAACACTTTACGATATATAAAGCTTTTACCTTTATGCAACAGCGGCATGCAGTGAATAAAAGCCTTCGATAACACTAAAGCCATAGGCTTTTTGATTATCATCAAAGTCTTCGCTGTAACAGATGCGCCCTAGCACTTCTTGCGAAAAACCATCTGGAAAACGCAGTAATACTTGCACTCTATCTTCCAGTTCAAAACTAACATCCGATATAAATCGAAAACCGCCCTTGCCGATGTTCTGAATATAAAATTTCTTTTGGGAAAGAAATGTTTGCACTTCACCATTAATGATTAATATCTGAACACCGTAGCCATCCACGGTAGATCGTTCTCTAGGTTTCTTCATCTTTACTCGTTTATTCCCTATTAAGTTACTGATTCAGTATAGTAAGGATTGTCGATTTATTACTGAATAGAGTGAAAATTTGACTAGCATAACCACAAAAGGTTCACTTTTTGACTTTACTGGCACTTGCTCTGTTTGATTCTCTAAGTCGGTCTAATTTTTCTTTGATTTTTGTTTCCAGGCCACGCTCAACTGGATGGTAATAGATTTTTTCACCCATGGATTCTGGGAAATAGGTTTCACCTGATGCAAATGCATCTTCTTCATCGTGCGCGTAACGGTAGTCCTGACCATAACCAATCTCTTTCATCAATTGTGTTGGCGCATTTCTCAAATGATCGGGAACATCCAGTGACGCTGAGTTTCTGGCATCTGTCATTGCTTCTTTATAGGCTGTATAAATCGCATTACTTTTCGCCGTTGATGCGAGATAGACAATTGCCTGCGCAATTGCCAACTCGCCCTCGGGACTACCTAAACGTTCATAAGTCTGCCACGCATCCATAGCAAGTTGTAAACCACGAGGGTCTGCATTACCGATATCCTCTGATGCCATACGTACGACACGACGCGCTATATACAATGCATCACAACCACCATCGATCATTCTACAAAACCAGTAGAGAGATGCGTCAGGGTTACTTCCACGCACCGATTTGTGTAAGGCAGAAATTTGCTCATAAAATAAATCACCGCCTTTATCAAAACGTCTTAAGGTTTGAGAAGTAACATCTTCGATAATGCGCTGAGTGATTTGTTTTCCAGAATTCCCCGTTTCGGATTCAGCAAGATCACAAGCAATTTCTAAAAAGTTCAAAGCGCGTCTCGCGTCTCCGTCAGAAACTTTGGCTAACAGATCAAGCGAAGAATCATCTATGTCTAAGTCGAGTGACTTAAGTTGTTCATCTACCGCTAACGCATGACTAACAACCATTTTCAAATCTTCTGCGGTTAACGATTTCAATATATACGTTTTAACACGGGACAATAGCGCATTATTTAACTCAAAAGACGGGTTCTCGGTTGTTGCACCAATGAAATAGACCGTGCCGTCTTCTACATAAGGTAAAAAGGCATCTTGTTGTGACTTGTTAAATCGATGTACCTCATCAACAAATAAGATGGTCTTATCACCCTGGACCTGCCACTGCTTTGCCTGAGCAATTGCCTCTCTGATATCTTTAACGCCTGAAAGTACCGCAGATATGTTAATAAAATGCGCCTGAACAGAGTTAGCGATGATCTTCGCCAAAGTCGTTTTCCCAGTACCGGGAGGACCCCAAAAAACCATCGAGTGCAGCGTTTGATTTTTTATTGCCTGGGTCAGGGTTTTGCCTTCACCAATGATATGTTTCTGTCCGACAAAATCTGCTAGCAGCTGTGGACGCATCCTGTCGGCAAGCGGTCGATAGATCTGGACATTATCATCAGAAAATAATTCAGCAGTCATAACTAGCCACCAAAAACATCAACCCCTTCTGGCGGTAAAAATTCAAATAAATTTTTTGACAATTTTGTATTGATCGAGATATCAGAGAATACGATATCTGTCACCTGCTCAAATTGATCATGTAGCTGCATAAATCGAAGACCTTTAGCATCTAAGCCGACAACGATCTCACCAAAATCGGATTCTTTTGATTTGCTCAGCAGTTTTAGACGATAAACACCCGCGTGTTCATCTAAAGGAACAACGGTAAAGTTTTGATGCAAAGTCGCACTATCTTCAAGTAGAGCCATCGGTGATGATGGCAAACTGACGTCTAACTTTTGCACTGTCACCTGCTTCAATTCAATATCATGAATCCAGACTCGAGCGCCATCTGAAACGATAGTCTGCTCATAAGGCGACTTGTAGTTCCAGCGAAATTTTCCTGGCCGGTTAAGGTAAAACATGCCTTCAGTCTGTTGCAGTATCTCGCCATCATGTGTGCGTAATGTTTGTTCGAAGCTCGCCTCAAACGTCTGCGTATTTGCTAAAAAATTCTCTAGATAAGTTTCGCCGACTGATATTTTTTGGTCGGCGGCCAATACGTTAACCGAAACTAAAACGAATGCTATAAATAGTGTAATAAACGATATTTTCATAAATTGTAAAGGCGAGTTGTTCGCTCAGAATTGTAACTATCTTCGTTATGCGCAGACAAATGCGCGGCCACAAATATTAATGTCCTGGCGGTGGAGGCGCGAGAACTTCACGCGAACCATTTGATTGCATAGCAGAGACGACACCCGAAGCTTCCATCTCTTCTATCATCCTGGCAGCACGGTTATAGCCAATTTTCAGTCGGCGCTGTACATATGAAATTGACGCTTTTCTAGTCTCAGTAACAATAGACACCGCTTCGTCGTACAGCGCATCAACATCATCACCCGAACTCGCTGGTTTTTCCCCAGGTAATACCGTCGAATTTTCCTGTAGAATTTCTTCTATGTAATCGGGCTCATTTTGCTCTTTCAAAAACGCAACAACTTTATGTACTTCATGGTCGTCAACAAAGGCACCATGGATACGAGTAGGCATACTACTTCCCGCTTCCATATACAACATGTCACCATGTCCCAATAGGTTCTCCGCTCCCATCTGATCAAGGATCGTCCGAGAATCAACACGTGATGAAACCTGAAATGCTATCCGTGTCGGTATATTGGATTTGATCAAACCGGTCACCACATCAACCGATGGGCGCTGTGTAGCAAGTATTAAATGTATACCAGCAGCACGCGCCTTCTGCGTAATCCTGGCGATCAGCTCCTCAATCTTCTTACCGACCACCATAAACAAATCGGCAAATTCGTCTACTACGACAACAATATAAGGCAAGGGTTTCAACTTTTGTGGCTGTGCACCCGGTGGCTGATGATCCGGGTTAAATGTTGGGTCTTCTATTGGTTCACCTGCTTCAATCGCCTCTTTAACTTTACGATTAAAACCGGCAATATTTCTCACCCCAAGGCCAGACATTAACTCATATCGGCTTTCCATCTCGCCGACACACCAACGCAGGGCATTCGCTGCCTCCTTCATATCGGTAACAACGGGGGTTAACAGATGGGCTATGCCTTCATAGACATTAAGCTCCAACATTTTCGGATCGATTAGAATAAGGCGCACTTCATCTGGCTTACTCTTGTATAGCAAACTAATCAGTAACGCATTAACACAGACTGACTTACCCGAACCCGTGGTACCTGCGACCAGCAAGTGAGGCATCTTGCCTAAATCTGCGACCACTGGATGGCCGGCAATGTCTTTACCTAAACCCAAGGTCAGTGGCGATGAAGAACTATCGTATTCTTTGGACATGAGAATTTCACTTAACATGACAATCTCACGATGCTCATTTGGAATCTCTAAGCCCACACACGTTTTACCGGGTATCACTTCCACCACCAGAATACTCGGCACAGACA
>QNFP01000161.1 GCA_003645535.1 Gammaproteobacteria bacterium
AACAGTAACCGAAAATGGGCTTTTCCTGCGTGGCAGGCACAGGGCATTTATAAAAGTACAGGATGGCTGTCGCTATCGTTGTACCTATTGCGTTGTCACCATAGCACGCGGCGCCGAACGTAGCCGAAGCATTAAAGATATAGTAGACGAAATCAATCGGCTAAATGCACAGGGCGTGCAGGAGATTGCCGTAACCGGTGTCCATGTCGGTGGTTATGGCAGCGATACCGGATCGAATCTATACGAGTTGCTCAGTGAAATTCTCGATCGGACCGAAATTCCAAGGATCAGGCTGGCATCGGTTGAACCCTGGGATCTGCCGCATAATTTTTTCCGCCTGTTTCAGGATTCAAGATTAATGCCGCATATGCACCTGCCGATTCAAAGTGGTAGCGATACCGTATTAAAACGTATGGCGCGGCGCTGCAAAACGGAGGAGTTTTCCCGTATCGTAGACAAGGCTCGTGAATCGGTATCTCGCTTTAATATCACAACGGACGTGATTGTCGGATTTCCCGGAGAAACTGAAGAAGAATGGCGCCAGACCGTGGATTATATCGAACGCACCGGTTTTGGGCATATGCATATCTTCAGCTATTCCAGGCGAGAGGGAACCAGGGCCGCGAGTTTGCCCGGTCAGGTCGAAAAATCGATTAAAAAGGAACGCAGCCAACAAATGCACCGGCTAGCGGCAAAACTAAAGACGATTGAGCTGCAAAAACATGTCGGCAATAGCTGTGCGGTATTGTGGGAGCAAAAAACTAACCAGGGCAGCGGATTGTGGACAGGTTACACACCGCAATACCACAAGATCGTATCCGATGATTCCAAAATTCGTGCGGCGAAGATTACCGAAGTTAGCGTAGACCAGGTGTCGGCAGATGGACTCCGGCTGGTCAACAGGGCCCGGCAACGAGAAGCCCAACAGAATTTTCTGTAAATATACCGGGTTGATAGTGAGGTTGCCCGTGAAAATGGATTGGATAAATATATGCAGGATTTAAGTCTGTGAAGTTGTCTGGCAACTATTTAACCAGAGGTCGAGTTTTGCGATGACGTCATCAGTGCTAATTCTCTCCATAGTTCCCCTGTCCCTTACTCGTGTTCCCCATTCAACTTTCCCTGGCGTTTCCCCATATTTATCCGCAAGGGCATCAGGATATTTATTCACGACTAAATCGCTGCTGAGATAAGGCCGTGCCCGGTCCGGGTTAGTGCAGGCATACAGGCCAATCACCGGCGTACCAACGGCGGTACCTAAATGAGCCGGTCCTGAATCTGGGGCGATAATGACATCTGCCTGGCTTAAAATCGCTAGCAGTTGTTTTATGCTGGTATGACCGATCAAGTTGAGTGGTGTTGAATCACACAGGACGTTAATTTTTTCACCATACTCTTTTTCTATTGCCGATGGTCCTCCACACAGAACGACCTGCATGTTATGTACCTGGGTGGCGTAGTCGGCCACGGCGGCGTAACCTTTGGCGCTCCAATTACGATAGCTCATGCTTGAGCAGGGGCTGATGATCAAAACTTTTTGGTCTTTAGCCAATGTTTTTTCAGCGAATTGTCGTGCCTCTACAGGAATCGGGATGTTCCATTCTAAATGGTGTTCTTCGATACCCAGGGCTTCCGAAAAACCGAAAAAGCTATCGATCACGTGTTGTTTCTGTTTAGCAGCAATTTTGTGATTGGTGAACAGCCATTGCATATCTTTGGCCCGCTCACGGTCAAAACCAAGACGAATTTTAGTGGGAATTAAAAGGCTCGCAATGCTGGCGCGGATTGACATTTGCATGTGTAGCAGGGCGTCGAAATGGCGGCCACGCATTAGCTGTTTTAGTTTTTTATAGGCTATCAGCCCCTCTTTTTTATCGAACACGATAAACTCGATATCTGCGATGTCGCAGACTAGTTGATATTCCAGTTTACCGATGATCCAGGTGATCCTGGTTTCAGGCCAGGTTTTTTGAATGGTGCGAACAATCGGCAGGGTATGGCAAATGTCACCTAGCGCCGAGAGGCGTAACAGGCAGATATTTTTAGGCGCGACAGAGAATGGAAGCACCTGGGCGTCCGCCTGCTTCAAGACTTCTGAGTGTAATCTTGGTATGACTTCTCTTCAACCAACTCCGAGCCTACTTTAATGTTGATGGTGCGCTTTACGTTGGCGCGTTGATCGTTGATGACGTAGACGGCGCGGGCAAGCTCAATGAACTTCTGGTCAAACGAAGCCTGGGACTCCTGGATACGGATGTCGTCTTCAATTTCCCACACCTGCTCGTTGATGCTTTTCAGCTTCGCAATTTCAGTACTGATTTCCTGTTGTGAAAATGGTGAGGCCTGCCAGGTGTTGCGCAGGGTCTCCAGCTCTTTATGGATATTTGTCAGCTTGGCTTCATCCTTGATACGTTCGGATTTGATCTCGAGAATGGTGATTTTGTCGAGGAACTCTCCAACAGAAATTTCGGCTGACAGATTCATGGGGTAAACAATCCTGTACTGGTATTAATTCTGGAAATCATGGGTGATAATGGGGCGCTATGTTACTGGAAGGTGTAGAAAAAGGCTATATTCCAGCTAATCAAGAGTAGAGTTGGGGCGGGTAGGTTTTGGCACAGGACCTCGTGTTGGTATCCGCGTTATTTGAAATTAAAGAGCGAGGAGTTTTAGTGGTGAATAACGCAGCTGCTTACGAGCCGCTCCCTGAAACGCAGTTGGCCGATATCCAGACAATTTTGATACTCTGCTGGGGTTTACTTGGCGATGTGTTTGTTCGCGTACCGGTAATTGAGGCGGTACGTAAACGCTTTCCTGAGGCAAAGATTGTTGTAGTTCTCGATCCAGCTTCTGCACCGGTATTACAAAATCATCCGGCATGCAATGAACTGGTTTTGTTCAGCCGTAAAAAAAAGCCGAGGCTGATTTATCTAATAAATACCTTACGCCATTTGATTGTGTTGCGTAAGCAGAGATTTGATCTCTGTATTAATCTCTATTGTGGCGGAGCCAGTGCCCATTTTTCCCAGATTATTAATGCCAGGTACCGACTGAGTTTTGATCATACCCCAGAGTTGTTGAGGGCTAATAATCTGCTGGCACACTATCCCTCGTTTGGTGCTAACTGGAGCAAGGCCCTGGGCAGTATGTTGCGCCCACTGGGCATTGCTGACCAGGCAATCCGCAAGGGCACGACCTTCTACTGTTCGGATGAGGCCATCCGCTATGCGAAATCGTTACTGCAGACCGGTAATCGTTATATCGCCTTCAACCTGGGAGCAGGGGCAGATGAAAAGCGTTGGCCGGTTTCCCGGTTTGTCGAGTTGGCGCAGGTGATTAGCGAAAAATATAGTTATACGCCGCTGGTATTCACCAATCCAGGTATGGAGTATCTGGCCCAGGAGTTTGCTGAGCAATATCAGGGTGACCATGCCCTGCTGGTTCTCCCTTTGATCCCGTTTGAACAGGTAGGGGCGGTGATGCGCCTGTGTGATTATGTAGTGACGGGGGATACCTCCATCATGCATATGGCCTTTGGTTTGAAACGGCCAACCCTGGTGATGTTTACCCACACCCGCCCCGAGATTGTGGCACCTGAAGACAGTCCATATAAGTCCTGTTTTCGGGGCGATCCAAATAATATCGACCCCTATGGTTTGCCCTACGGGACGGTTGATATACCTGTTGCTGAAGCTATGAGACAATTCGATCTGTTAGTGGCGACAAGCTCAAGTGTTCAAAAAGCCCAATAAGTTAAGAGCTCGATATGAAAGATTTTATTAAAAGCGTTCGTTATAGCCTGTTTTCACCGATGCCCGAGAGTCGGAAAAGTGAACATCGGATAAAGGATAAAATTCGCAAAATTCGTTATATGCTGTTTGGTCATCTGCCCATTTTAGGGCGCCGTCGTCGCGCCGGTGAGACCGTGAAGGCCAAAGGGCGGCGCAAAGACGGGGGATTTTTTGATAAATATTGTCAAGGGCAGGGGCTGGATATCGGTTACGGTGGCGACCTGGTAGTGAAAGCTGCGCGCGGTTGGGACTTTGAGCACGGCGATGCCCACTACTTGAATGGGCTGGATGATGAGAGTTTCGATTTCGTCTATAGCAGCCATTTGTTAGAACATTTGCCCGACTGTGAACAGGCATTAAAGAACTGGTGGCGGGTGCTGAAACCGGGTGGTTACTTGATCCTTTATCTGCCCCATCGTGACCTGTATGAAAGGAAAATGAAGCTGCCCTCCCGTTATAATGATGATCATGCTCATTTCTTTCTTCCGGAAGAAGAAGATCTGCCCGATACAAAGGGGATTGTCCCTCTAGTGGGGCGGGTACTTAGCGATTACGATATAGTCTATTGCAAGGTTTGTGATCAGGGCTACAAGAATCCAGGTGTTGACCTGCCAAGCGAAGGCGAATACTCCATTGAGATAGTGGTTAAAAAAATATCCGTGTAGTGGATGCAGGGCTAAAATAGAGGGTGCATGGCGATGCCCCAAACATTAAAAAAATTGAAACGTGAGATAGCACCTGGCTTCTCCCATGTACCTGCGTTTTGCGAAAAACTTGAGTGTCTAAACAATTCTAGAGTTGAAATGGTTTTTGAGTTATGTCGAATGTGATATCTGAAAGCAAAGCTATACCAAAACTGGCGCAACTGAAAGAGTGGAGCGTCTACGGTCTGGTATTCCTGTTTCCTATCGCTGGCATCGGTGTTCGGCACTGGTTCAGCACTATTTTTACGCTATTGGTTCTGATCTCACTCTGGGATTTGGTCAGGTATTGGGGCAAACGTCCCCCTTTGCAAAAACAGGAGAAGGTCTGGTTGTGGCTGTGCGCGGCATTCTTCCTGTCATTCGTGGTATCGGCCCTGATCAATGGCTGGGGGCATGTTCAGAGTCGATCGCTAGGGGTGGATATCCGCTATTTACTGGTGGTGCCGCTGTACCTGATGTTACGCCAGTATGTTTATGCCTGGCGTTTCTTGTTAGTGGGGCTGTTTTTTACCGCGCCCTATTTGGCGGGGCTCGCCTATTATGATGTGTATGAGTTAGGCAGGGATAGAGCTCAAGGTGAATATAGTCCAAATATAATGGGGCCCCTGGCAGCTCTTACCGCATTTTGGTTGTTGTCTAGTTGGGACTCGTTGGGAAAGATTCGTTGGGTTTTGCCTCTGTTCGTGATCTCTGCTTTGTGGGCGACGGCAATGACCGGTTCGCGAGGAGCTTTTGCTGGTGTGATTGCTATGGGGCTTGTTTGGGGATGGCTACATCTAAAGCAGAGCTGGCGTTGGGGTGGAGTGGTCTGTGTGTTGCTGATACCTGTCGGGATATACCATGCGAGCGATTCTGTGGCGTTTCGAATAGATACGAGTGTCGCTGAAGCAACGACCTATTTTCAAAAATTAGAAGAGGGCGAGCATTATGCGGGTAGTGGTACTGCAGTTCGGTTTGAAATGTGGCGCGGCGGTTGGCTGGTATTTCAGGATGCGCCTGTTCTTGGAGTAGGTCGGGGCAACTATACCAGGGCCGTGCAGCAGTATGTTGAACAGGGCAGACTTCCACCTGAAGTGGCGCAGCATGGCCACGCTCACAACGCCTATGTTGATATGCTTATAGCCGGAGGGGTGGTGGGGCTTGTTGTATTTCTTGGTGTACTGTTTTACCCGCTTTATTATATGCTTAAGAGTTATCGGCTGTCCCCTGAATCGGCAATATTCGGAATATTGCACGTTACCGGGTTTGCAGTCTTTTCCCTAACCGACGCCTCGACCTTTATCAAAGGAAACTTTGTTTCGATATTTCTATTCGGCATGACGATCTTTTTTTCCTGGCATGTACGGCGGGTCAATGAGAGGAGTAGCTAAGCTAAGTACCTCAACTGTCGGCCGTGCTGAGGTATTTTTACTAGCACTGCTATCGGCGCACTCTACCTTTGTTAAATATGCGGATCTCTGGATTCGCCATCAACCAGAATCAGACCAGTAAAAATTTCTCACTGATCTGTTTGGCTACTTCTATCGCGTCGATGCTCGACATATCCTCCGCTTCAGCTTCCTCCGGGGGTGAAAACGCCAGGCGTCGCTCTGCCTGATTGATGGTTTGCCAGCGCAAGGCGGTAGCCGAGCGGCGCCGGGGATAGAACGCGGCGGTGTTGCAGTTGAGTGCACCGGCGATGTGCAAAGGCCCGGTGGAACCACTGATGAACAGGTCTGCAATAGCGATGTGCTGACTAAATAATACCAGTCCTTCCTCCGAGCGGTAGACAGTATGTGGTGTGTTGTCGAGTAAGCTGCCAAGTTGCTCGGCATAGTCAAACTCTCCCGGGCCGGCGCTAACAACAATATGATGGCCGCCGTCGGAGGTAAGTGACTTTCCAATTTCGGCGTACTGTTGCAGGCTGAGGTTATTGGCTGAACCGCCGCTACCCGGGTGAATAAACAGCAAACGCCTGTTTATATCTATATCGTGTTTGCGGCAGAAGTCCTGTTTAACGGTTGTCAGTGTTCCCTGCTCAAAGCTCAGGAAAGGGGCGCCTGGTGCAGGTGCCGCTTCGACTCCCTGGTCGGAGAGATAATGCAGTGCCAGGTCCTGGTTGTACGCCCACTCTGGTTTTTGCGAGCGTGAACGGCGTTGTGTCAGGCGTTTGTTATAGAATAACTGCGCAATTTTGGTGGCCGGAGCAAGGCGATACGGAATCCCTGCGAGCATCAGTGTGAGGCCGATGCGGTTCGTGGAAAACAGGGTGATGGAAGCATCGTAGCCCTGTGTTTTTATGTTACGGGCGAGGGCTATCTTGCTTGCCCTGCTGCCGTTATCGCCAGGGTCGAGGATGACGTTGTCGATATTGGGGCAGAGCTGCGCCATGTCAGCGGTATAGGAAGCTACCAGGGCGTGAATTTCGCAGCATGGCATGGCCTGTTTAAGTGTGGCAAAGGCAGGCCAGGTGAGCATGAAGTCGCCTAGTTTATCGTTACGTACCACAAGGATTTTTTTGGAGGCTTTATTCATCTGTCGGCGCATTATACGCTCCCGTTACGGATGTGTATTTAAGCTTATAGGCTTTAAACGCACACGCGGTAATATCACCCCGAAGGATAACGGGCGACCGATATTTTTGTTAGTGAAGGTATAATCGGTGATCTTTAGCCAAAACAAATCCTTGATTACCGGTAAATTTTTGACTAAAGAAACTTTCCCCAGTAGCATTGCAGGCTTGTTGCAAAAGCTGTCTTAGAGAATATAAATGAACAACGTTAAGATTAAAAACTTCAATATCGGCAAGGG
>QNFP01000162.1 GCA_003645535.1 Gammaproteobacteria bacterium
AAAAAAACAGGCCTGTCGATTGTTACCGCGCTGGATAATATGCAAGGGAATCTTCGGTACAACCAAACGAGCTCGACGGGGCATTAGATTTGAATGACTAGTGGTATTCGCCGATTATAGTCGATATATACGTGGTCTGTCCCTTATTACTACGTGGTCTGTCCCTTATTACTACTGACTTTCCATATCGTTATTTTAGTTTTTCAGTAGCTTAGCGAATGTTGTGGAGCCTTGCTGACCAATAACTTAAAACAACTACTCATTCGGCAACAGGCTTTGCTATGACATGGCACCCTTGCGCTGTTGACTTGCCATCCGGCAACGTTCAGCGGGCACAAATAGTTGCTCCATAAGGTATGCCTTAAAATCCAGCGCGTAATCTTGCTCATCGACGGCAATTTTCATACAGGCCAACCAGGCGTCGCGCTCGGCTTCTGCAATTTCGAGATGAGCGTGAGCCCTGGGAATCATTATTGGCCCGTATTTTTTAGAGAATAGTTTTTCGCCACCGAGCCAGCCGCAGAGGAACAATGTCAATTTGTCCCGAGCAACTGTCAGGTCGACCGGATGCATGGCGCGAATGGTTTGCGCCTGAGGCAGCTCATCCATTACCTCATAGAAGCGGTCAACCAGCCTGGTGATGCCGTCCTTGCCACCTGCCGCCTGAAAGGAAGCGTCGTCTACGCCGTAGGGCTTGTTCATTTGGGACTGTTCATATGAGAATCTTCATTTGGTAATCTTCATTTAGGAATGTTAATTTGCAAAAGTGAGCTGCTGACTATGAATGTTTATATACTACCCGACTCAGCGCCCGGAAAACGTAGACACAGATCAATCTGTATTTAAAAATATTAGGCCGTTGACTAGCCCATTACGCAGATTGCAGCCGGATGACCGCAAACAAAGGGCCACAGGGGGCGAACATATGAAATTGATCGAAAAAACCATCAAGCATCTTGTGACCAGAGGGATTTTCCTGACAGGGCTTTTATTTGCACCGTCAATTTTCCTGTTATCTGGCTTGTTACCATCCGCATTCCTGCCGCCCTCGCTTCTGGCATCAGCCTATGCTGGCTCCATTTACACCTGCACTGGTCCAGATGGGAAAAAGACATTTAGCGATCGATCCTGCGATAACAACAGTGACGTCAGCAGCGACAAAATTGAACAGCCGACAATTCAACAGTCACAACAACAATCACAAAAGAAGACAGGCACGACCGGTAAAGGCAAATCAGGTGGCGGTTATCGCAATTACATCGACCGAGCCAGGTCTATTGAAGCTGAACCAACGCGGGATCGTTCCAACTAATAGCTACCTGCAACCGAACCAATAAATGCCCTGCCAGCAAGGAACAGATGACAACATCATCGGGGCTGTTATTATGTAAAGGCAGTGCCATATAATATTGATATAAGGACAGGGGCTGCATTAGAGCTTTAGCTACTTAATAAAACACCGTTTAACCACCTACAGGGGTATTTCAATGGCACGCAAACACGTTCTTGACGGCGTCAAAGTTCTCGATTTCTCTCATTATGTTGCAGGACCACACTGCACGCGGTTGATGGCTGAAGCTGGCGCAGATGTCATTAAGGTGGAGGCGCTGGTCGGCGATTCGTCACGACAATTACCGGTCATTAAAGAAGGGCGCAGTGGTTATTATATCCAGCACAATCGCGGCAAAAAGTGCATGGCCCTCGACCTGCGCAGCAAAGAAGCTCAGGACATTTGCCACGAGCTCGCTAAACAATCCGATGTGGTGATCGAAAACTTTACCCCAGGTGTGATGAAAAAATACAACATGGACTGGGCATCGCTGAGCAAAATTAACCCGGATCTGGTGATGTGTTCCATTTCCTGCCTGGGACAGGAAGGCCCGTTATCTAAATTCCCGGGCTTTGATTATATCGGCCAGGCCTACTCCGGCATTATGGGCATGACCGGTCAGGTCGATGGCCCACCTGCTCTGTCTGGCATGGCCTTTGGCGACATCTCAACTGGCGCCCACGCTTATGGCGCTATCGTCAGTGCGCTTTACCACAAAGCCAATGGCGGTGGCGGACAATACCTTGACATGACACTGCTAGATTGCCTGTTCAGCTATCACGAGATGAATGTACAGGTCTACGATGCATCGGGTGGCCAAATGGTGCCTAAGCGCAGCGGTCATCAGCACTCCTTTGTTGCGCCTCTGGGTCTGTTCAAATGCGGTGGGCGCTATCTAGTTATCGTCGCCATTGGCCCACAGTGGGTTAACCTGTGCAAGCTACTCGGTAAGGAAGAATGGGTCGACGATCCCCGCTTTGCCGATCCGGTCATTCGTAATGAAAATCGCGATGAAATTTCCGCAGCCATCGAAGCCTGGCTAGATACCATCGGCGATGCCGAAAAAGCCGTGAAAATCCTGGTCGAAGACAATCACGTTCCCGCCGCACCGGTACTGGATGTTCCCGAAGTAATGGAACATCCGCACATGGTGCAACGGGGCATCGTACAAACTGTCGATGATCCAAAGTTTGGTAAAGTAAAAATACCCGCATCGCCCATGAAGTATTCTCAATTCCAGGAACCTCTGGAATTACAGGCCAGTTCACTGGGCCAGCACAATGAAGAGATCTTACGTGAGCGGCTAAATTACAGTGCCGAACAAATTGCCAGCCTGACGGAGGCTGGTGTGCTGGGGTCGAAAGACAACTGAGTTATTCGTTTTCATCCCCAGCTACGCTGTCTGGTACTTTGTCAGGCAAGTAGTACCCTACATTCGCGGGTCGGGAAACAATTCCATGTAGCAACTGAATCGACATGATTCCAGGTAGAGCAATAACCAGTGGCTGAACAGCACATATTAAGCGGCATAAAAGTCGTCGATTTCACCCATTTTGTCGCTGGGCCACATTGCACCCGACTACTGGCGCAACATGGCGCGGAAGTCATTAAAGTGGAACCCCTTACTGGCGACCCCGCCCGCGGTCTACCCTTCGTCAAGGACAAACGCAGTGGTTGTTTTATTCAGCACAATATCGGCAAGAAAAACCTCTGCCTTGACCTGGGACGAAGCGAAGCTCAGCGTATCTGCCACGAATTAATCAAAAATGCAGATGTAATGGTTGAAAACTTCACCCCCGGAGCGATGCAACGGCTGAATATGGACTGGGAGACCTTAAAAGAGATTAATCCCGAGTTGATCATGTGCTCAATCTCCTGCCTGGGCCAGACCGGACCATTATCCAGGCAACCAGGTTTCGACTACATCGGCCAGGCCTATTCCGGGATTATGGGCTCAATCGGCGATAAAGACGGCTACCCTTCTCTGACTGGTATGGCCTTTGGTGATGTCTCTACCGGTGCCCACGCCTACGGCGCCATCGTCAGTGCGCTGTTCCACAAACTTCATGGCGGTGGCGGTCAGTACCTGGATATTTCATTACTCGATTGCCTGTTTAGTTACCACGCAGCTCACGTACAGATGTATGCCGCTTCTGATGGCGCTGTTAATCCTCCCCGCTGTGGTCATCACCACGCACTCCTGTGTCCGTTGGGGCTGTTCGAGTGTCACGGGCAATATGTGGTCATCGTCGCTATCGGCGCACAGTGGGAAAATCTGCTAAAACTGATTGGTCGTGAAGATATGCTCACCGATCCGCTGTTTGTCGACCTGTTAGCACGGGGTGTAAATCAGCAGCTTATTATTGACGCAATCGAAAACTGGTTGGCATCAACCACCGATATTGATGATGCGCTGGAAAAACTAAAGCAAAATCACGTGCCCTGCGCGCCGGTATTGAGCATACCCGAGGTCATGGAGCACCCCCACATGGTCGGCCGCGAGATAGTCCAGACTATTGATGACAAACTATTTGGTCCGGTAAAAATACCGGCCTCGCCCTTTAAGTATTCACTTTTTCCCGAACCCCTGAACCTGCAGGCTGGCACGCTTGGCGAGCACAATCACCAAATCCTTAGCGATCATCTTGGCTACAGTGACGAGCAGATAAAACAACTTGAAATTGATGGCATCAGTGCCGTGGCTAATGCATAAAAAGTGCCGTGGCTAAGGTGTTAAAGCAGGTAAAGCAGGTAAAGCATAAAATAATATTCAATAAAGGTACTCATCATGACTCAACCAATGCTCGAAGGATTTAAAGTCATAGACTTTACTCACGTTGTCGCCGGACCTCACGCCACTAAAATCCTTGCCGAACACGGTGCCGAGGTTATAAAAATAGAACCCCTTGGCGGTGAACTTGCGCGTTTGCTGCCCATGCAGCGGGAAGGTCGTAGCGCCTATTTTATTCAGCACAATGTCGGCAAAAAAACCATGGCTTTAGATATCTCAACAAAGGAAGGTCAGGACATATGCCATGAATTAATCAAAACAGCGGATGTGGTAGTGGAAAATTTTTCGCCTGGTGTCATGAAACAACACAATCTGGACTGGAAGACCCTTAAAAAGATTAACCCCGATCTGATCATGTGTTCGATTTCCTGTTTCGGGCAAACTGGGCCACTGTCGCACCTACCTGGCTATGACTGGATTGGACAATCTTACGCGGGCATTATTGACCTGCTGGGCGAACCGGGACAAAAACCCGTTTTCGGAGATATCGCCTTTGGTGATGTCTCGACAGGGGCGCACGCATTTGGCGCCATCGTCACAGCCCTTCTCCACAAAACGCGAGGCGGCAAGGGTCAGCACATAGACATCTCTCTGATGGAGGTGCTATTCAGTTATCATGAAATGGGCGTCCAGCTATACGATACCACCGGTGGTCAGATGCTGGTGCAAAGGTCAGGCTCTTACCACGGTATGCTTGCGCCTGTAGGCATCTATCAATGCAAGGATAAATACCTGTTTATCCTCGGTGTAAATCATCAATGGGAGGGCCTGTCAAAAGCCATGGGTAGAGAAGATATGTTTGCTGATCCGCGATTTAGCGATCTAACTACCATGGGACAACACAAAGACGAGATTAATGCTGCTATCGAGGCCTGGCTCGACTCTGTGGGCGACATCGACCGGGCGCTTGAGTTACTACGGGAGAATCGGGTGCCCTGTGCCCCCATCCTGACTCTCGCCGAAGTGATGGATCATCCGCACACCAAAGAACGAGGCACGGTACGAACCGTGTCTGACCCCATTTTTGGCGACATTCGCATACCGCGAACACCTTTGCGATTTTCTGAATTTCCCGACACACCCAATCTGCAGGCAGGCACGCTCGGGCAATATAACCACGAAATACTTCGTGACCAGCTTGGCTATAGCGAACAGCAAATTGCCAGGCTGGAGACTGACGGCGTCATCGCCTCGAAGAATATTTAGAGAACCTCTGGCTAGAATGCATACCCGTAAAGCCAGTCCCGCAATGCCAGTCTCGCAACAACAGCCTCGTAGAATACGACTGCCTGGCCGTAAGCGCCAGGTAGCCTATGCTTGTTATATCACCGTAATTGCCTAAATCGTAGTACCTAAGGAACCTCTGATCAATTCATGAACTCGTCCAGAATTAATCAGAGGTTCCCTAATATTGTGGAAATAGTCGTTTCCTGTCAGACCACCTCTCAATAATTTTTTCTGGCAACAGGCTACCGTTTTTGAGAATTCAGCCTCTCTTGCCGATTTCTCTGGTAATTGAGAATCTCGTCTGTAGAATATTTTCTTATTGGATCGACTGTATGACAACACCGATGGCTCGTGAGAAGTCGAAAGGACTGGTGCTCCCTAAGACCCAAAACTATTATAAAACTCTACAAAAGCTACTAAGGAAATCAATATGTCACAACGAATGCTCGAAGGTTTTAAAGTCGTTGACTTCACCCACGTCGTCGCTGGCCCCCATGCCACCAAGATCCTTGCTGAGCACGGCGCAGAAGTTATAAAAATAGAGCCGCTCTACGGCGAACTTGCACGCACCTTACCTTTGCAGCGCGAGGGTCGCAGTGGCTATTTTGTCCAGCACAATATCGGCAAAAAAACGATGGCCATCGATATTTCCTCCAAGGAAGGCCAGGATATCTGTCACGGGCTCATCAAACAGGCTGATGTCGTGGTCGAGAACTTTGCCCCCGGCGTTATGAAGAATAACAACCTGGACTGGGAAACGTTAAAAGCCATCAACCCCGACCTGATAATGTGCTCTATCTCCTGTTTTGGTCAGGATGGCCCCCTCGCTAACTTGCCAGGCTTCGACTGGATCGGGCAATCTTATGCGGGCATTATCGACCTGCTGGGCAAGAAAGATGACACTCCCGTCTTCGGTGACTTTGCCTTTGGCGATGTCGCCACCGGCGTCCACGCCTACGGTGCTATTGTCACGGCATTGATGCATCGCTTACGTGGTGGCAGCGGACAACATATTGATATTTCACTGATAGAGGTTTTATTCAGCTTTCACGAATTAAGTGTGCAACTCTTTGACTCAACCGGCGGTCAAATGCTCCCTACACGTGCGGGTGCCGACCACTATTTATTGGCCGCCGCAGGTATTTTCAAGTGTCAAGATCGATATCTATTTATTGTTGGTCTGAACCAGTGGGCCGGTTTGACCAAAGCAATAGGTAGAGATGATATGGCCAATGATCCTCGCTTCAAAAATCCAGCTGAAGCTGGGCAATATAAAGATGAGATAAATGGTGCTATCCAGGACTGGCTCGACACCGTGGAAAGCGTAGATAAAGCACTCGAGATACTCCAGGCAAATAGAGTCGCCTGTGCACCTATCCTTAATATTGCTGAATTCATGGAGCACCCCCACGTTAAAGAAAGAGGCTGCGTGAGAACCATTAAAGATGATATGTTTGGTGAGATCCGCATCCCCCGAACACCCCTGCGATTCTCAGAATTCCCCGAGCCGCCCGATCTCCGAGCCGGGACGTTGGGACAATACAACCGCGAAATTCTCCGCGAAAGGCTCAGTTACTCCGAGCAACAAATCGCCGATCTAGAAACCGCCGGCATTATTGGCTCAAAAAATATCTAACTAAAATTTGATTTTCATTTGCCTGTCTAATCCGGCACTGAAAGCCACCGCATTAATGGAGAATTCAGAGTGACAAAGAAAATGCTTGATGACTTTACCGTCGTTGATTTTACTCACGTACTTGCCGGCCCACATTGCACAAAAATGCTGGCCGAACACGGTGCCGAGGTGATCAAAAT
>QNFP01000163.1 GCA_003645535.1 Gammaproteobacteria bacterium
CGACCAGCCTGCACACTATCGCACCTATGATCGCTAACGGTGTCGGCATAACACTGTTACCAGGGATGGCCGTCGATGCTGGAATCTTGTCTAGCGTAAGCGGTATATCAACCGCAGAGTTTGCGGAACCATACAGGGGGCGGATTCGTAGAGAGATAGGACTAGCCTGGCGAAAAAACAGTCCACGCGAGAAGGACTACCTTATTTTGGCTAATTACTTAGCCAGGCAGTCTCACAAACAAACGGGGTCGGAGATCAGACAATAGAACTCCGGCGAGTGTAATGCCTGAGCCACCTCGGGGTGCCTCAGGCATTAATCGCTCAGATAGCGGTTACGTTTTCTGCCTGTGGGCCTTTCTGGCCCTGGGTTACCTCAAACTGCACTTTCTGCCCTTCGTTCAAGCTCTTATAACCATCGCCAACAATTGATCGAAAATGAACGAACACGTCGGGACCATTTTCCTGTTCGATAAAGCCATAACCTTTATCAGCATTAAACCACTTAACTGTACCTGTTGTATTAGACATATTTAAAACCTGTATAACGTTTAGAATTACCTTTTTGTAGGTAGCTTAGCCATGAAATGCAGAACTGACTTATGACAAACGGAAAGGGATCAACTATATTTGATATCTTTATTGAGGCCATAGGGCAAGCCGTACTTTCGGGCTCCAGATCATTTTATAGTAAAAATACCAGTTGTAAACTCCTTTGCTTAAACAATAGGCTCTTCATTAGCCGGCCTTCTTCACAGTATAAAACCACGTCCACCCGACATCAAAATAAGCCACTGCAAATAGTTCAGTAGTGAAAAAATGTACTTAAGAATGCCATTTGATCACGCAGGCTCGCAGCCGCAGAAGATAGTCATACTGATTTTTCTGGTTCTTTATTGCCGCCCTCTGCTGGCCTGCAATAATCTCGACGAGGGCGAAAGAATAGTTATTGGAGCCTTCTCCAATAGCAGCCTGGACAATTGGCAACCCATAGAATTTGACCAACGAACAGACTACCAGATCACTCAGCTGGATAGTGCTAATGTCTTGCGCGCATATAGCCACCATGCGGCATCAGGGCTTATCTACAGGCAGAGAATCGATCTCCATAAAACACCCGTACTACACTGGCGTTGGCGCGTTGAAAAACCACTGTTTAACGAAAACGAACAAACCCGACGGGGCGATGATTTTGCCGCCAGATTATACGTAGTCGTCGATGGCGGCCTGTTCTTCTGGAAAACCAGAGCTCTTAATTACGTCTGGACCAGCCACGTACCTACGGGACACTTATGGAAAAACCCTTATGCGGGCAAAGCTGGCATGATGCTGGCTGTGCGTTCAAACACAGACACCAATAATCGCTGGGTCGCTGAAACAAGGAACGTTTACGAAGACCTCAAGCGCGCTTTTGGTCACCAAATAAGATATATCGATGCTATCGCTGTGATGACCGACACGGATAATACTTCTGGTACCGCCCTCACCTACTATGGAGACATCTGCTTTTCATCCCACTAAGAACGTCATCCACATAACGACCGACAACGAAACCGACGGGCAAAAAACCTACCCCAAAAGACAAGAAAGCAACCCTCGCTACCCGCTAAATACGGTAACATAGCGCCGCCCCTGATCCCGCCTCAAAATAACAGATTAAGCCGCTTATGCCCCTTTTACGCCTCGACAACCTATCGCTGCAATTTGGCTCCCGAGATCTTCTCAAGGATGTGGATTTCACCCTCCGCAAAGGTGACAAAGTTGGTCTACTGGGTCGCAATGGCGAGGGTAAGACCACGTTACTAAAGATAATTGCTGGCCAGATTCAGCCAGATGGTGGTGAACGCTGGCTGCGCTCTGGAACGGTGATTGCATGGCTAGAACAATCTTTATTAGCTGCCAGCAATCAAAGTGTATACGAAGTAGTCGCGAGTGGTCTTCACGAGACAGGCCAACTGATTAACGCCTACCACCAGGCGATAAATGCAGCTGATATGACGGCGATGGCGCGCATCCAGGAACAACTGGATGCCAGTGACGGCTGGCAACTCCAGCAAAAAGTAGAGACCACCATCAGCCAGCTGCAATTACCCGCCGATGCAGCCATGGAATCCCTTTCGGGGGGTTGGCGTAAACGGGTTGCCCTGGCCCAGGCACTGGTGTCGGAACCCGATATTTTGCTGTTAGACGAACCCACTAATCATCTTGATATACCGACTATCGAATGGCTCGAAAAAACTCTGCAGCAATATCGTGGCGCGCTTGTTCTGGTTACCCACGATCGCGCTTTTCTGCAAAAGGTAACTAATCAAATCGCCGAACTCGACCGGGGTTCACTCTATGTGTGGCAAGGTAACTACCACGGGTTTCTCAACTACCGGGCCGAGCGCCAGCATGCTGAAGAAAAAGCCTACGCACTGTTCGATAAAAGACTGGCCCAGGAAGAAGTCTGGATTCGTCAGGGCATCAAGGCCCGCAGAACCCGTAACGAAGGTAGAGTCAGAGCACTTGAAAGCATGCGAGAACAGTTTGCCCAACGGACTAACAAACAGGGTAAGGCTGGATTTAAAATCGAGTCTGCAACGACATCCGGCAAGCTGGTTGCAGAAATTGAAAACGTGTCACATAGTTTTGACGATAAAAATATTATCACTAACTTTTCCACACGCATTATGCGTGGTGACCGCATCGGTATTATCGGCCCAAACGGTGCGGGCAAATCAACGCTGCTAAAAATCATCCTCGGCGAACTCACACCCCAGCAAGGTAAAGTGACCCTGGGCACCAAACTGGAAATCGCCTATTTCGATCAATTGCGCAATCAACTGGATGACAGCAAAAACCTGATTGAGAACGTCTGCGGCGGCCAGGACTTTATCGAGATCAATGGTAAAAACCGCCATGCCATCAGTTATCTCAGCGACTTCCTGTTTAGCCCGGAACGGGTTCGACAGCCAGTCGCGACTTTATCTGGCGGCGAGCAAAACCGCGCCATCCTGGCAAAGTTGTTTAGCAAACCCGCTAATATCCTGGTCCTCGATGAACCCACCAACGACCTCGATATAGAAACCCTTGAATTGCTGGAAGAACTGCTGCTCAATTTTGATGGCACCCTTTTACTGGTCAGCCACGATCGGGAGTTTATGGATAACACGGTAACGAGAATATTAGCGGTGGAAGGAAACGGACAAATCAGCGAATCAGTGGGTGGCTACAGCGACTGGCTGCACCAGGGTGGCTCGTTAAGCGATGTTATATCAGAGTCCGCTTTAAATAATAACAACGGGGGAACCGAGACACGGCAAGTTCAAAGCCAATCAGATAATAAAGCAGATAATGCTCCGACAGCTTCCAGCAAGGGAAAACCTCGGTTGTCCTATCACTTACAACGAGAGCTGGATAAATTGCCCAGCAAAATTGAAGCGCTGGAAAATCAGCAGCAAGAGCTCGAAGTAAGAATAGCCGACCCTGACTTTTATAAAAGCGAGCCTGACCTGGTTAAAACAACACTGGCAGAATTATCAGACACTCAAAATAGCCTGGAAACATACTACCAACGCTGGGAGGAACTCGAAGCGGGATAAGCTTGACTGGGGATAGTCTCGAACTGAGCTCGAACTGAACTCAAACTGAAATGAACACCTGCCTGTCTCCCTGTAAAGAACCAGACAGGCAAATGCTATGCCAGTGATCGATCAAATCAAATCCTCAACCAAATTTGATGGCGTTTAATTTATTGCCATCAAGGTCTCGGAAATAACCGGCATAAATTCCCGGAGCACGCTCACCTGGTGCACCTTCATCAGCACCACCCGCAGCAATGGCAGCTTTATACACAGCATCAACTATTTCCGTGGACTCGGCAGCCAATGCCACCATAACACCGTTACCAACCGTCGCTGCATTGCCGTCATGGGGCTTCATCGCCATTAACATAGGTCCGCCATCCGGCCCTGCCCAGGATATAAAGCGGTCTGACGCCATGCCACGTTTTGCACCCACTACCGCCAGCACTTCATCATAAAATTTGGCGGCTCTTTCGAGGTCATTAGTACCTACCGTTACGTAACCAATCATTGCTAACTCCTTGATATCAAATTATTAGATTATTACAGTTGAAGAAGTCAGAGGGATCTTATCGCTTAAGCATCCCACTAAGTTGCTCCAAGGTAGCATAGTTTCACGCTTGTGCTGATAGCAAGGCTGAATATCTTGTACGGACACGTCTTGTTGCCCCGATGTAAAAGCCGTATTCATTATCTGAACAGCCAGTTTAAATTGACACCGTAACAGCGCTCCCTTAAGGTTTGCGACCTAATTTACCTCGGAGTACACCATGCCAAAATCTGTTGAAATTTCACCCGGCCACTACCGTGAGTCCTACGGTCGTTACCTTGAAGATTTTAAGGTCGGGGATATCTACGAGCACCGTCCTGGACGTACCATCACCGAAACTGATAACACATGGTTTACCCTGTTAACCATGAATCAGCACCCGCTTCATTTTGACAAAGAATACTGCAAACACAGCGAGTTCGGTAAAATTCTGGTCAACAGCACCATGACCCTGTCTATTATCGCCGGCATGAGTGTTTCTGATGTCAGCCAGAAAACCATCGCAAACCTGGGTTGGAAGGAAGTAACAATGCCCGCGCCGGTATTTATTGGCGATACCCTTTACGCTGAGTCAGAAGTGCTGGAAATTCGCGAATCCAAAAGTCGCCCTACCGCCGGTATCGTCACTGTGAAAACCCTGGGTAAAAACCAGGATGACGTAGTCGTTATGGACTTTGTGCGCTCTATGCTGATCCCAAAGACTGGCCACGCCGTCGATGACAAAGCCAACTACTAACCCGCAAGCCATCTATCCCAGAGAGCCCCTGCATGTCTAATAGAGAGCCCCTGTAATGTCTAATGAAGAAGAAAGCCTGATTCTTGATAGCGTCAACCGCTGGCTGGAGCGAGATGTAGCTCCCTATGCCCACGACCTCGAACAGGCTGATGAATACCCTCATGCCATGGTCGAGCAAATGAAAGCGCTCGGCCTGTTTGGTGCCACCATCGCCCCCGAATATGGCGGCCTGGGTTTGACAGCATCAACCTATGCCAAAGTGGTCTCAGCGGTTTGCGAAGTGTGGATGTCATTATCAGGTATTTTTAACTCCCACCTGATTATGGCCCGCTGCATACAAAATTTTGGCACTGAAGAGCAAAAGCAGCTTTGGTTGCCAAAACTTGCTACTGGCGAGTTACGAGGCGGTATTGGTTTAACTGAACCCGATGCAGGCACTGACCTACAGGGCATACGCTGTGCAGCTAAAAAAGACGGTGATTATTACATCGTAAATGGTGCCAAGTCATGGATTACCAATTCCATCGAAGGCGATGTACTTGGTCTCCTGGTAAAAACCGATCCTACTGCCACGCCGCCGCGCAAAGGCATGAGCATGTTTATTGCCGAGAAAGGGCCGGGTTTCAATGTCACTAAAAAGCTAAAAAAACTGGGCTACCGAGGTATCGATACCGCAGAAATCAGTTTTGAAGATTACCGTGTCCATAAGGATTGCTTAATTGGCGGGGAGGAAGGCCGCGGTTTTTACAACGCTGTAGGTGGCCTGGAGCTAGGACGCATCAACGTTGCCGCTCGCGGTGTCGGCGTTGCTACCGCTGCACTCAAGCAGGCTACCGCCTATTCACAACAACGCAGAACTTTCGGAAAGCCCATTTGCGAACACCAGGCTATCCAGCTCAAACTGGGCGAAATGGCCACCCGCACAGAGGCTGCACGATTACTGGTTGAGCAGGCCGCCAAAGCTTTCGATAGTGGCAAACGCTGCGATATGGAGGCCGGTATGGCTAAATATTTTGCCACTGAAGCTGCCGCCAAAAATGCTGATGAAAATATGCGTATTCACGGTGCCTACGGTTATTCCAGCGAATTCGACGTCGAACGTTTGTACCGGGATGCACCCTTAATGATTATCGGCGAAGGCACTAACGAAATGCAGCGAATTATTATTGCCAGACAGCTTGTCGAACGTAACCCAATTTAATTGCCTGTCAAAAAATACGCATTACTAATCAACAGAAGTTAATCGAAATTTAAACTCACAATAAAATATTTAACCATAGTTAATAAAACAGGGGATATATTATGACTGACAGACTTTATCAGGATTTATCATGGAAAATTGGCGATGTTGAAATCACCCGGCTGGTTGAGGTTGTGCTTAAATCACCGGTTGAAACACTCTTTACTGATGGTACGGCTGAAATCCTTGAGCCCTTCAGTGATTGGCTTAAACCAAATTTTATTGATGAAAATGACCAGTTACTTATCAGCATCCACGCCTTTTTAATCCGCGCCGGGGGCCTCAATATTATTGTTGACACCTGTAGCGGAAATGGCAAAAAATTACCTTTGTTTGAAGAATGGAACGACCTCAACACCCCGTTCCTGGAAAATATGGCCAAGCTAGGTTTCCCCGCTGAATCTATCGACCGGGTTTTGTGTACTCACCTGCATTTCGACCATGTGGGATGGAACACCAAACTGGTCGGCGATGAGTGGATACCGACCTTCCCTAATGCCCGTTACCTGTTTGGTGAAACCGAATGGGGATTCTGGTCCGTGGAGGAAGATCACTTTGATACCGGCTGTAAAGAACAGGCAATCTTGCCGATACTGGATGCCGGGCTAGCAGACCTGGTCGACTCCAATCATAAAATCAATGACGAGATCAGTTTAATACCAACACCCGGACACACGCCGGGTCATGTCAGCATCCTCATTGCCTCCAAAGGCGAACAGGCCATCGTTACCGGCGATATGTTTCACCACCCCTGCCAGATGGCTAAACCCGGCTTGCTGGATATCGGTGATGTCGAGCACGACCGAGCCGAACAGACCCGTATTGATTTCATGAAAACCTATTCGGACGGTAAAACAACTATTTTGGGCACCCATTTTGCGACACCAACGTCCGGGAAAATTGTTAGAGATGGTGACGGCTTTAAATTCGTGAGTTAGAGAAATACACGAGCCAGGGTATAACCAGGGCTTCAAACCAGGGAATAACTAAGCGCTAAATATAGCCTTAACTATAACCATAATGATAAAAGCCGGGATGCAAAGACGCCCCACCCATAAACCCGGCGGCGTA
>QNFP01000164.1 GCA_003645535.1 Gammaproteobacteria bacterium
CTGATGCCACGTCGGGCAAATTGCTCGGCCACCTGCTGCTTGCCCAGTGCCAGGTAGCTGGTGGCAAGCACAAGATAGACATCTGCTGAACGGGCATTGAGTCGTTGGGCGCGCTCGGCGACCGCAATAGCCCTGCTGGGCTCATTGTTTTGATAGTGATCCCAGGCCTCATCTACCAGACTTTTTACAGCCTTCTGAGCCGGTTTAAGCGTGTTTTCAGAGGGTACTATTGCCGACCCTTGAGGCGGTGGGTGTTGCTGCACAGAAGGGGGCTTTGCTGCCGGTGGTGGTTTGCCGGTGACCGAGGGTGTTGCATCATGGATTGGCGCTCCACTCTTCTGTGGCATGGGCGCACAGGCGGATAACAGGCTTAACAGAGCAAGCATTACAACAGGATAAACAGCTTGGCATTTAGTCATATCGAGACCTTCGCACGAAAGCCCTTTTGCTTCCAGGCCGCGTTAAAAATGTGCTCAATCGGTCATTTACTCCAGTAAACTCACTCTTTGCGCGCATTTTTGCCTTGCCTGAAAACAAAATCGTCTCTCGTGCAAAGGTCTCATATTATTTTCAAGCTCATCATCTATTTTTGCAGTCACAGCATGGTACTCATTTAGTTACCAGGCAGTGGATAGTTACCTGGTTAGCGGAAAATATTTTTAAACCAGTCGACAATGCCACCATTCTTTTTGTCGGCTTTACGTTGATTACACGATGTATATGACGTTGGTGCGCTGCCTTTGATAAAGGGCAGATATCTGGCTGATGTGCAGTGTTCGTCGGTTAGCAGGCCAGTGGCAGGATCAGTCCACCTATAAACCACATTATCCGGCTGTGTATAAGCAAATGAAGTCACGCCGATATTGGCCATTATATGAGACCAAAGCTTGAGCGCCCCCGATGATCCGGTAATTGGCATTTCGCCATTGTTGTCGAGACCGATCCATACCACTGTCAGGTAGTTGCCACCAAAACCTGCGAACCAGCTGTCTCGCTGCCCATTGGATGTGCCCGTTTTACCTGCTAGTACGGTATTTTTGGGGATAATATTATAGGCGGCTTTGCCAGTGCCTTCGCGCATTACCACCTGCAACGCATACTGTAGCAAATGCATGGTGCCTGGCTGAAATCTTGCCGCTGTCTGATAAGGATATCTTTTTAATGGCAGGTTTTCTGCTGTGTAAACGGACTCTATGCCAGTCAACGGGCTGTAAAAACCATCGCTGGCAATGGTGTGGTACAGAGTCGCCACCTCCATAGGGGACATAGTGACTGCGCCGAGAAATAGCGCCGGCACCTCTGGTATTGCCCGTTGGTGGCCTAACGCATCAATAGTGTTAGCTACCTGTGAGACTCCCATGGCCATACCGAGACGCACTGTTGCCTGATTGTAAGAGCGACCCAATGCAGTATATAGAGGGATCTTGCCATGACTGCGGCGATCAAAATTACGTGGCTTCCACACGCTGCCATCGTTGCTGGTTACACTGATGGGTCCATCGTCAATAAGGGTAGCGAGGGTATAGTTTTTGGCATGTTGCAAAGCGGTCAGGTAAACGGCTGGTTTAATGGTAGAGCCGACCGGACGACGCGCATCCAGGGCTCTATTAAAGCCAGCAAAACCGCTCTGCCGTGCACCAGCGATAGCGACCACCTCGCCGGTGCCGACATGCACAATAACGGCAGCAGCTTGCAGCGTGTTCTTTTTAATGCCTTTGTGTTGCTCCAGTTTACTCAGTTCTTTGCCTATTGTTTCCTGCAATTTTCTTTGTACCTGCAGATCAAAGCTGGTGAATATGCGCAAGCCTTGCGAGCTCAAATCCTCATTTCTATAGTCTTTATGTAACTGACGTTTGATGAAGTCGAGATAGGCGGGGAATAAGTTGGTGTACGTGCCCTGAGTCGTAGAAATACCCAGAGCTTTACGACGTGCCTGTTTCGCACCTGCTTCATCCACTACCTGCTGGCTCGCCATCAAATCAATAACAAGATTTCTGCGCTCTAAAGCCCGTTGCGGATGACGTCTTGGGTCATAAAAAGACGCGCCTTTGGACATCGCTGTTAGCAAGGCAACCTGATGCAGGTCCAGCTCGCTTAGCGGCTGACGAAAGTAGTGGCGACTGGCCATGCCAAAACCGTGAATTGCCCTTTTGCCCGACTGACCGAGATAGATCTCGTTGATATAAGCTTCGAGAATTTCACCCTTGCTGTAATGAAACTCCAGTAATACGGCCATGATGGCTTCAGTGCCTTTGCGTAACAAAGTGCGCTGATGGTTGAGATAAAAATTTTTCACTAGTTGCTGAGTAATTGTGCTGCCACCCTGGCTTACCCCGCCCTTACGCAGATTACTGAGCATGGCTCTTGCTATACCCCGCAGAGAGATTCCCCAATGGCGATAAAATTCTCGATCCTCTACGGCTATCAGGCTTTCGACTAAATACGGGGGTAAACTTTCCAGGCTCACCAGTTCTCGGTCCTCCAGGTGCTCGGGATAAATGCCACCGATCAACACTGGCTCGAGCCGCATCGACGGTTGGGGCTTGCCTTGCCTGTTTAGAACCTGCTGGACGCCGGTATTGTTAAATTTGAGGCGGATGTGCTGAGCACGCTGCGCTTTGTCCCAAAACTGAAAAGCCCGCGAGCGAATATCGATTTGCTGGCCACTAACACGATACTGCCCCGGACCTGATAATGTTGCGACTGGACGGTAGCCCAGTTTGTTAAGCTCCCAAATCAGCTGACTCTGTTTAAGAGGTAGCCCTTCGTATAATTCCAGGGCACGGCTGTACACATGTGACGGTAGTGCCCATTTAGCTCCGGAAAACTTTGCTCTGACTCTGATATCCAGTACAACCACTAAAATAATGCTGGCCAGCAGGCCCAGGACAAATAGAGAAACTAACAGGCGACGTATGAGTCCTGGTTTGCGTCTGGCAGGCTTTTTTTTGCGCTTTCGCCGTTTCTTTTTTGCCAAGCCAAATTCCTGTCAGTAGCAGCGGTTTTAGTTGCAGTTAGTACTGCGTTGGAATGATAACAAGGCTTTGGGGTATTTACTCGGTTGGATGGATAGCGATAATAGCGCTCTCTCACAAATGGAAAAAACAAAGGGTAATGATTATAAAAAAATATCACGCTTACGGTGTTGGTGCGGCCCTGGTGGATACTGAGATCGAGGTAGAAGATCACGAGCTGGTCGGTTTTGGCATTGAAAAAGGCCTGATGACACTCGTTGACGAAGAGCGACAGGAAACGTTGATGGAGCATTTGCAGGACCATCTCACTGTAGCCCGTATGACAAGTGGTGGCTCGGCAGCCAACAGTATCATCGCGCTGAGCTGTTTTGGCGGCAACGCTTATTACTCCTGCAAAGTTGCCGATGACGAAAATGGCCGTTTTTATCTGGCCGATCTGGCAGCAGCCGATGTGCAGCATCCCGGTGACCACGGCTTGCCGACAGGCACTACGGGAAAATGCCTGGTTCTGATTACCCCCGATGCGGAACGTACGATGAACACTTATCTGGGCATCAGTGAAAGCGTTGGTGTGGAAAACCTGGATCTGCAGGCGATTACCGATTCGCATTTTCTATATGTGGAGGGTTACCTGGTGACCTCTACTACCGGGCGCCAGGCAGCCATAGTGGCGCGTCAACATGCTGAGCAAAATGGCACAAAAACTGCGATCAGCCTGTCGGACCCGGGCATGGTGGCCCACTTTCGTGACGGCCTTGATGAGATGATAGGTGATGGCGTGGATTTGCTGTTCTGTAATCGCGACGAAGCCATGGGCTGGACCGGAGAAAACGACATGGACGCGGTAATAGAGTGCATGAAGTCAACCGCTCATAGCTTCGCCATCACCCTGGGTGCTAAAGGCGCTTTAATTTACGATGGGGAGGTATTGCATACTATTGCGCCAACCCAGGTAACTGCGGTGGATACCAACGGAGCTGGTGATATGTTCGCAGGTGCTTTTTTATATGGTATTACCCAGGGCATGAGCTATGACAAGGCAGGCAGGCTGGCAAGTATCGCCGCTGCTGCGGTAGTTGCACAATTTGGCCCACGACTACACATTGGCCAGCACCAGAATATTCTTGATTCTATTTCGGGTACGCTTAGTTAGCATTAACAGATCCTGGCGGCGCTGGCATTTTTTCAATAAATCTGTTTTCCAGTAAGTGGTTGCTGGTATTTGGTATTTTGAGACAGGTTTGAAGCTGCCGTATTTTTAGAAAGTTTATTTATATCGGGCCTGCATCCGTGTCAGGCGGTCTGTTCTCCATAAAGCAGTTCCCCATAAAACAGTCGCCCCTGGAGCACTCGACCCGGTAAGAACCCCGGTTTAGAATGGCGTCTTTTAACCGTTGATGTTGTTATGCTTTCCCGTACGCCGCTTTACTCTGCACACTTAAAAATGGCCGCCAGGATGGTTGACTTTGGCGGCTGGGAAATGCCACTGCATTATGGTTCGCAAATTGCCGAGCACCATAGTGTGCGCAGGCAATGCGCGATGTTTGACGTCAGCCATATGACCATTATCGACATCAAAGGCGAGGGCGCGAGCTCTTATCTTGGCTACCTGCTGGCCAACGACACCAACAAACTAGCCGCTAGCCGACAAGCGCTTTATAGCGTGATGTTGAACGAAGAAGGCGGCGTGATCGATGATTTAATGGCTTATATCATCGATGATGGGTTCAGGTTGGTGCTCAATTCCGCTACCCGAGCGCGAGACCTGGAGTGGATGCGTGCCAAAGCCTCGGCTTTCGATGTGCTGATTGAAGAACGCGCCGACCTGGCGATGATCGCCATTCAGGGGCCCGAAGCTGTGACTAAAGTACAGACAATTGTGGCGGAAGAAACCGGGTTATTACTGGGTCAACTACCTCGTTTCAGTGCAATGGTTATCGGTGATCATCACTATGCTCGCACGGGTTATACCGGTGAAGATGGGCTGGAAATAATGTTGCCAGCACAAGATGCGCAAACATTATGGTGGCAATTGCATGATGCTGGCGTGTCGCCAGCGGGGCTCGGTGCACGTGATACCCTGCGACTGGAAGCTGGTCTGAATCTCTACGGCCATGAAATGGATGAGCATACCTCACCGCTGGAAGCCAATTTGGCGTGGACTATCGCCTGGCAACCAGAAGACAGGGATTTTATTGGCCGCAGAGCTGTCACTGCGGTGCGGAAACAAGGCGTGGCGAGTAAACTGGTCGGTGTGCTGATGACCGAGCGTGGAGTGCTCCGCGCCCAACAAAAGATTTATTGCGCAGAAACCGAAGTCTCTGGTGTGCTAACAAGCGGTAGCTTTTCACCGACACTTGGGTATTCTATCGGCCTTGCTCGAATGCCAGTGATTGCAGGTGATGCTGGCGAAGTTGAAATACGCGGCAAGCGCAAGCCGGTTCGCCTGCTCGCGCCGCGCTTTGTGCGCAATGGCAAGGCACTGTTTGATTAGGGTACCGTTTGGTTAGGGTACCGTTTGATTAGGGTTTTGGTTGGCAAGGGATTTGGTTGGTAAGGGTTTTGGTTGGTAAGGATAATGTCCGATCAGAGTAGTTTTTAAAGAAATTAAATTCGGAGAGTAACGATGGTGGAAACACCCGGCGAGCTTAGTGTCGAAACACCCAGTGAGCTTAAATATGTTGATACACATGAGTGGATTCGTGAAGAAGGTGGAGGTGTTATCTCGATTGGAATTACCGATTATGCCCAGGACAGTTTAGGTGATGTGGTCTATGTCGAGTTGCCGGAAGTGGGTGATCAGCTGGAGGCTGGCGACGAAGCTGGCGCTGTAGAATCGGTCAAGGCGGCTTCCGATATATATGCACCGGTTTCCGGTGAAGTGGTCGCGTTTAACGAGGCGCTGGAGGATGCCCCGGAAATTATTAATGAATTTCCCTATGGGGACGGCTGGTTTTTCAAAATGAAAATGACCGACCCGGCGGAACTGGATAAATTGCTCAGTGCTGAGGAATATATAAGCTCTACGGAAGACGACGACTAAAGCGCCCGTGGAGCCTGCTATGCCTGATTATCATATCTGATTAAGTTTTCGGGCTCCGGTCACCCTTTTTGAAAATATTATGTGTCTTGTAACCCTCGCATTTCAAAGCCATCCGAACTATCCACTAATCGTCGTTGCTAATCGCGATGAGTACTACGATCGCCCCGCTGCCCAGGCAATATTCTGGTCTGACCACCCTGACCTGCTTGCCGGTCGTGATCTGGAGGCGGGTGGCACCTGGTTTGGCGTTAATCGGGCCGGGCACTGGGCCACGGTTACCAATTTTCGTGGTGGCGGGTTGGCAGCGGATCTGTCACGGGGAGAGCTGCCCACTAATTATCTGCGCAATGGTTCACCCCGGGTAAAGCAATATTTTGGTCAGATTCTTGATCAGGGAGATCGCTATAATGGTTTCAATCTGCTGGCCGGAACCGTCAATGAGCTGGCCTACTGCAACAACCTCAATAACGAAATGTCACTGCTTAGTCCGGGTGTTTATACGTTGAGCAACGATCTGCTCGATACTCCCTGGCCCAAGGCGGAGCTGGCGCGGGAAAAATTGCAGCAGGCGATTACCCAAAATGTATTGCGCAGTGAGGAACTGGTGGAGGTGCTGGCTTCGCGGCAGTGTTTTCCCGATGGACATCTACCGGATACCGGAGTGGGGATCGAAATGGAGCGTACCTTGTCGCCGCCTTTTATTGTCGCTCATAGCTATGGCACAAGATGTACAACGGTGCTGCTTATTGGTAAACAGGGTAATGTGGAATTTGCAGAGCAGACATTTCTACGCGGCAGGCCAGTAGGGGACATCCGCCAGTATCGATTTACCGCTCAAGGTTGACTGGCCTCTTCCCTGGTTTTTGTTCCGGCGGGGTGAAGCAGTCGGTTCAATTGCGGCCGTTCCAGAGTGTTCTCCAGGTAGTCTCGCACTGCAAAGGTATCATCAAGATCACAGGCCTTATCCGCCATCTCTTTCAGCTCAGTTAATTTTAGCTGTCGTAACACTGCTTTGACTTTTAGCAAGTTGGCCGAACTCATGGACAGCACGTCATAACCCATGCCGACCAGTAACGCAGCGCC
>QNFP01000165.1 GCA_003645535.1 Gammaproteobacteria bacterium
GATTTAGCTGCGGTAAAGTAGAAGTAGTCGTTTTCATCCGCACCGAACCCGGCAGAACCCAGTTCGTTATAAGGTAAGGTAACAGTGGTGGCAGTGCCCTGACTATTACCGGCATCCACTATAAGTCCGTCATTGTTCATACCAATCTCCTTGATGCGCTCAGCCCCGTTTTTGGGCCGCTTCTTTGGATCCTGTTTTTGCGCCCGTCGTTGGGCCCTTCCAGCTAGAATAGAATGAAACTAAAATAAAGCTAGAATGCTATTATCTTATAGTAGATCCACATCCGCTATGTCAAAAACATTATTGTCAAACTGTCGAGTCCATTCAGTCAACAGTAAGCCAGCCTACACAATGGAGTGACAGGATCACTATGGCAATTACTATCGGTCGTCAGACCACCCTGCCGGGCAAGAGCTATGGGCTTAACTGCGCGTCGGTTGCCGTGCAGCTGAATGTCAGTGACGAAAACCGTATGCCTGATGATCTCGCCAACGTGTTGGTAGCACAGTTGCTAAAGTTGGTGCCTGGCCTGTCTCAATACTTTCCTCCGGTCAACCAGCAGCGAGCAGATGTCCCGGATGATACGATTATTGCCTGGGTATTTGCCTACACGGTATACAGCCTGCAAAAGGGTCATGGCCTGCCTTTGCCGAGGCCTACGATCCGCAAGCTGAGTAGTGACGCGCAGTTCAATATAATCGTTCCGGCCAATCAGTTACAGGCAGCGGATATGGCGGTAGCGATGGCGCTGAAGATAGTCAGTGAAGCGCTTGCCATGGTCTGCCGGGGCCCTGTTGCACTCCCTGGCGAGGCGTTTTCTGCCTGGGCCAGGACGGCTTTTTTACGATTTCACCAGCGCGCACCGAGCCAGACTACGGTTGGCTTTGTCAGAGCAGCCTTAAAAAGGGATATTCCCTGGATTGATCTGGGCGCAGATATTATTCAGTTGGGTTTTGGTGCCAAAGCCCGACGTTTCCAGAAATCGTTTACCGATAAAACCTCAAATCTTGGCACTTTGATCGCGCGCCGGAAAAATATTTCCAAAGGGCTGTTCCGCCGTTTCGGTATACCTGTTCCTGACTGGCGAGTTGTATACGACTCAGAAGCAGCTACGAGGGCAGCAGAAGAGCTTGAGTATCCAGTGGTGGTTAAGCCTGCCAGTCAAGATCAGGGTCTGGGAGTAGCCATCGGTTTAAAAAATGCCCAGGAGGTACGTCAGGCTTTTGATATCGCTGCCGCCTATGAGGGTGGAGTCATCGTCGAAAAGTTTGTTGATGGCGATGATTACCGCTTTCTGGTGGTCGATGGCAAAACACTGGCGGTAGCGCGGCGGATACCCGCCGGGGCAAGAGGCGATGGTATCCACACGATTGCCCAGCTTGTCGATATTGTTAACGGAGATGCAAGGCGAGGGCGAGGAAAGTCTTTATTGGTACATCTGACCCTCGATGAAGAGGCGAAAAATCTATTGGCCAGCCAGGGCTTCAACGAGCAATCGATTCCGCAGCCAGGACAGTTTGTTTACACAAGGAAAATGGCCAACATCAGTGAAGGAGGTAGTGCTGAGTTTGTCGGCGAAGAAGAAATCCACCCACACAATCGGGAGTTGGCCGAACGTAGTGCGCGCTTATTGGGCCTTGATATTGCTGGTGTAGACCTGTTGTTGCCGGATATTTCTGCTTCGTGGATGGAGAGTGAAGGTTGGCTGTGTGAGGTCAATGCTCAACCCGGCTTTCGACCCCATTGGCTGGCCCAGCCACAGCGTGACATCAATGGCGAAATTCTCGATAAAATATTTGCCGGCGACACGGCCCGCATACCCATTGCCGCGGTGACAGGAACCAATGGCAAGAGTACGGTTTCACTCATGCTCAACACTATTCTCTGCGCAAGCGGCCTGAATTCGGGAGTGACCACCACTCAGGGGATATGGATTGGCGGTGACAAAGTGTCCAAAGAGGAGCTAAGTGGTTATCCAGGTGGAATAATATTGCTTACCGATCCCACTGTAGAGGCCGCAGTGATTGAGTTACCCAGGAAGGGCTTGTTGGAATTTGGTTTCCCCTTTGATTATTGTGACGTGGCGGCATTATTAAATATTCAGGATGATCACATTGGCGAGTTCGGCATCAATAGTCGCCAACAGCTTGCTGAGCTAAAGGGTTCGGTATTAAGTCGGGCGAAAAAAGCGTTGGTGGTTAATGCCGATGACCCTTTGTGTCTGGCTCAGGCGCGTAAAAATCCGCATAAAAAGGTTGTGCTGGTATCCACCAATAAGCTCAGCGCGCCCATACAACAGCACCTTAGCGAAGGCGGAGAGTGTGTGGTTTTATCCCGCAGAGGGGAGGATCTGTGGATTGAATTGTTGACTGAAAATAAAACCTTACCGCTGATGCCGGTAAAGGATATTCCTGCCACCATGGATGGAATAATCGCGGTCAATGCAGAAAATGCGGCTTTTGCTGCGGCGCTGGCTTATAGCATGGAGGTGCCAACAGCAGATATTGTTAAGGGCCTGTCATCGTTTGACAATTCCGTCGAGATGAATCCGGGGCGATACAATTTTATAGAAGGCTACCCTTTTAAGCTTGTCGTTGATTTCGCCCATAATCATGACGGCCTGATCGGACTGGTCGATTTTGTTAGTAAACTGGCATGCACAGGTAAAAAAATCGTTCTTTTTAAGGCCATTGGCATGCGTCATTATTCTCATATTGAACCTGCTGCAAAACATCTGGCCCCGGTGTTTGATGAGTTTATCTGCTCCACCGATCTGGAAGAGACCCGAAAAAACCCGGAGTATGACGACAAACCGGATGACTGGGTAAGCCAGCACAAGGCTGCATTTTTGGTGGCTAATGGGGTGACTGAAGCCCAGACGCATATCTCGACTAGCAATGAGCAGGATCATCAGTTGCTGTTTGACCTGGCCGGCAAGGACGATCTGGTCATTATGTTGACGGGGCTCAGGGTGGCCAGAAAAATACTTGATCCAGATCAGCAGGATGATACCCGACAAATCTAGATTTCAGGTGGTGATTGGTGCTTATTTCAAAAAAATTAGAAGAACACGCAAAAAACCAGCCTTATGCGCTCGCGATCATTAGCGAGATAGCTATGCTTAACTATAAAATCCTGAATCACCTGGTTTGGCAGAGTGCCTTGTGGCTGCATCAAAATGGGGTGCAGGCAAATAGCCGAGTAGGGTTGAGTTTTAACAATCAAATGACTCATATGGTCGCCTCTCTGGCGCTGCTCAGGTTGGGTGCTGCTCAAATATCGCTGCCTGCGGGCGAGCCAGAGGCAGTGCGGGAAAAGATAGTTTTAAGGACGAAAATCTCTGTCATTGTCAGTGACTTTTCGGAAGAGAACTTCGGGTTACAAAGGCTATTGCTTGCCTTGCCAGCAATGATGGATAGTAAAGCGCCCGTTGCTTACCATCTCTGTGCTCAGGATCAAGACATGGTTGCCCAGGTAGTTATTGGTTCTGGAACCACGGCGGTCGCGAAAGCATTTTCCGTAACTTACCAATCAATGACTGCTCGCATTCACCACAGGCTGGCTACTTTACCTATATTGCCGCAGGAGAGATATTTTCGCGTAGCAAATGTGGATTTTTTTTCAACTAAGCAGAGTAACCTGGCCTGTTTGGTTGCCGGCGGAACAGTGGTGCTTAGAGAAAGCAAGGAAACATCTATTCTTTCTATATGTGATCGTCTGGCTGTCGATCATTTGGCCTTGACGGTTGTTCAGGCCCAGCGGCTTCTCGAACGGGGGCGGTCTGTAGACCAGGAATCGCCGCGATTACCGAGATTGAAAACCTTGTCGGTGGGGACTTCCTCTGTTACCGATGAGATTTTTTATCGATTACAGAAGAATTTATGTCCTTACTTGTATATCAGATATGGGACAAATGAATTTGGTGGTGCGACCAGTACACCACTAACATATCAAAATAGAATTCCCGGTTCCGTAGGCAAACCGGAGCAAGGTGTAGAGATAGAAATTGTGGACGAGCAAGACCAGCCATGTGCAACCGGCACAGTAGGAATTATTCGAATGCGTGGACCAGGGATGTTTAACGGTTACGAAGACAATCCGGGAGCAACCGCAAAAGCCCTGCGCAATGGTTGGTACTACCCCGGCGACGTAGGTCAGTTTGACCCGCAGGGCGAGTTGATATTTAGAGGGCGTGCGGATGATTTGATCATTTTTGAGGGCGTGAATATATACCCTCGCGAGATCGAAGAGGTATTGGAGCAACATCCTGCTGTTCTGGAGGCTGCAGTCTTTCCATTAACCATAAAGGGCAGTCAGGTTCCCGCTGCAGCGGTAAGGGTGAGCGAGCAGGTATCGGAACAGGCCTTACTGGAGTTCTGCAAGAAGCACATAAATTGGCGAGCACCTGGCTGGATATTGTTTATGGATGAATTTCCGCGCAATGCTGCGGGTAAAATACTTAAGCGGGAAATCCGAGAGATGCTCCACCAGAAACTGTTGGACTAAAACGAGGCAAGTTCGGGTGGAGTTGCACTGCACTCACCAGGGTTCTATAGCATTACGACGTTAATTTCACAAAAGTTAGAAGAACACGCTGAAAACCAGCCCTATGCACTCGCGGTTATCAGCGAGCTAGCCATGCTCGACTATAAAACCCTCAACCACCTGGTGTGGCAAAGTATGCTGTGGTTGCTTAATAATGGTGTGCAACCTGACAGTAGAGTAGGCCTTAGCTTTAATAGCCAAATGACCCATCTCGTCGCCTCTCTTGCAGTACTTAGATTGGGTGCTGCCCAGGTCGCTCTGCCGGCAGGTGAGCCCGAACTGGCGCGCAAAAAGATTGCTTTAAGGACCAAAGCCTCCATCATCATTAGTGATTTTTCAGGAGAGGGCTTCGGACTGCAAAGGTTGTTGCTCGATTTACCCGCAATGATGGACAGTAAAGAACGAACTGCTCCCTACCTTTGCGGTCAGAATCAAGATATGCCTGCTTCGATCGTAATTGGCTCCGGAACAACCGGAGAGCCAAAAATATTCTCCGTTACACACTCAGGCACTGCGGCTCGTATCCGGATATACCTGGCTTCACTACCAATACTTACTCAGGAGCGATATTTCATTGTGACTGCATATGACTTTTATTCGGCACAGCTCTGTATCTGGGCCTGTTTTGTGGCGGGTGGAACAGCAGTGCTAAGGGAGAGAAAGCAATCTTCTATTCTCACTATCTGTGACCGTCTGGGAGTCGATCATTTGGCATTGACCGTTGTTCAGGCTCAAAGGCTTCTTGATCAGACTCCAGTTGAAGAACCAGTATCTCCTCGACTACCGCGCTTAAAAAGTCTGTCCGTATGGGGCTCCCTGGTCGATGATGAATTCTTGCCGCGATTACAGCAGCGACTTTGTTCTTACGCATGTGTCCGTTATGGTACAAATGAGGTCGGCGCTGCGACTACTACATCACCCTGGTGCCAGGATAGAATTCCAGGTTCAGTCGGTAAACCTGTGTCAGGTGTTGAGATAGAGATTGTGGATGAGCATGACCAACCATCTGCCACCGGTACAGTGGGCCTTATACGCATGCGTGCGGAGGGCATGTTCGCCGCTTATGAGGGCAACCCGGAAGCCTCAGCAAAGGCCTTGCGGAATGGCTGGTACTACCCCGGCGATGTGGGCCAATTTGACCCGCAGGGCGAGTTGATATTTAAAGGGCGTGCAGACGATTTGATTATTTATGAGGGTGTTAATATATACCCTCGTGAAATAGAGGATGTGCTGGAGCAGCATCCTGCCGTTCTGGAAGCTGTGGTTTTCCCGCTCACATTAAAGGGCAATCAGGTACCCGCTGCTGCGGTAAGGGTAAGTGTGCAGGTATCGGAAAAGGAGTTATTAGATTTCTGCAGGCAATACATAAATTGGCGGGCACCCCGCTGGATATTGTTGATGGAAGAATTTCCTCGCAATGCCGCTGGCAAAATACTAAAACGGCAAATTCGTGAAGAGCTTGTTAAGAAATTACAGAGTTCAGCTTGACAGTAACTCTTTAATACATAATGATAATTCGATTCTTCTAAACTTGCTGAGAGGTTTTGATGGTGAATAATAAACAAACCGTTGTTCTGAACACAAGAAAGCTATTGGGGTTTAAACTATTGGGCACGAGTGTTACTAAAAGCTCTGCTAAAGTTGGCAAATCACCACCAGTTACGATTGGGAAAGAAGGTAACGGCAAATCTTTTCTTGTTAGTAAAATGGGGAAAGCCGGCAGTAAAGTGGGGAAAATTACATAGTGCGCCCGTGTTTTAGCTTATCTACAGTAGTCGGTAACTCATGGTAACTCATGGTAACTTATCGGAAATATTTGGTAACTAATTAATCAGAGTTTCCCTAAGTTGTGATATTTATTTCATAAAATTGGTACTTTTAAGGAGCATTACCAATGACAACTAAAAAAGCAATTGAACTGGATGCCACTAGACTGCTGGGTTTTAAAGTACTGGGCACAGGCATTTTTGACAGTGCTGCAAAAGTGGGTGGTAACAAGAAAACAGACACAAAGGGGCAGAAGGCCACTGTAAAATCTATTATGGGCAGCATGGTGGGTAAGGTGGGCAAAAGGGGGGAAGACCACGGTGTTACTAGCCTCGAAGATGTGCTGGGTTTGCTGTAATCGGCAGTAAGGTGAGCGCCAGCAAGTAAATTTTGGCTTGTTTGTGTGGGCTGATCCTGGCTCAGGTTTACAGTATTGGTATACATGTTGTTGTATAAAAGGGCGCTCACAGCGCCTTTTTTGTGGACACGATGATAGCTTATGATGGTTTTCAGGATTGGCTAGCACATCGTTGTAATGAACAGGTATTTTATGGACTTGCAATTTAAACCGTGTGGCGCCCGCGCTATCTTGATTAACCAGAGGATGAATAAAGAATTAGCCGCGAGCATTACTTACCTGGTCGCGCAAGTCGGCGTTGACGATGAGGCTCTTCTCGCCAGCCTAAATACCCTGGTAGAGCTGCTTCTGGCAGGCAAAAAAATGCCACCAGGACTGTTTGCGACCTATTATCAAGTGGTGATTAATATATTGAATGGAGAACA
>QNFP01000166.1 GCA_003645535.1 Gammaproteobacteria bacterium
GCTGACGCTCAGTCAGTGATGTTTCGTTGTGCTGATCCACAATGGTGTCCTGCTCAATGATGAGTAGGAAGATTGCAGGTCAGCGACCCGTTGTGGAAGGGTGTCGTTTGTTAACCGCTTACGCTAATTTTGCCTTACCGTTCACCTCTGGTGACGGCGAAATTGGTGGCAACCTTGCAGGAACTTGCTGAAGGGCGGCTTGTTCCTGGTGTGGGCATAGGCTGGATGCGAAGTGAATTTAAAGCACTCGGTTTAAATATGCACAGGCGAGCCAGTGATGCGGAGGCGGTACTGGAATTCCTTCACAAAGCATTTGATAACGATGTGGTTGAACTCAATGAACAGCAGTTTCTGTTCAGGCCACGACCGAAAAGGCCAGCGATACTCATTGGTGGGGCTCCACCTCACGCCATTGAGCGAGCTGTAAAATATGGGGATGGCTGGTTGCCTATGCAGCTATCCCCGACAGAACTTAAACCCTGGGTTGAGCATTATCGGTTAAAGGTAGGAGAAGCGGGTAATGACGAGCCTGAAATTGTTGCTTTTACTACGCTGCCCACAGATGATGAAGGAGGTTGTCGCGACTTTTACCATGCGTATCAGCAAGCAGGGGCGACGACGCTGGTGCATAGTCAGCGATATGATGAGGCTGTAGAACTAATGGATACTATGCAGGTGTTGGCAAGTTTGACGGAGCAAGCGTTATAAACTGAACTGGCGTAGGGCATCCAGTGCTTCGTCAATGTCATCAGGGGTGTGATCGGCGGACATCTGAAAACGAATTTCCTCATCGCCTTTCGGCACCACCGGGTAATTTAGCCCTGTCGCCAGTACGCCATATTCAAGTAAATGATCGACCAGTGCAGCTGTTCGTTCCGTTTCGCGGATCATCAGCGGCACCACCGGATGCTCGCCAATAATCGTTTCCAGGCCCAGATCCACAAGCCCTTTTTGAAAGCGTGCTGTCATCGTGCGCAATTGTTTGAGCAAAGCCTCGCCCTGTGGACTATCAAGAATTTCCACGGCCTTAAACGCCGCTGCTGCTTCGCCCGCAGTGATCGGATTGGAATAAATATAAAAGGGCGAGTTTTCGCGCAAATATTCGACGATGGCAGTACTCGCCACCAGGTAACCGCCATTGACGCCGAACGCTTTGCCCAGGGTCCCGACCAGGATATCGGCCCGAGCATCGCCGCAATATTCTTCCGTGCCCAGGCCGGTCGCTCCGAACGCGCCGACACCGTGAGAATCATCGACTACGAGCAGAATATTTTCGGAATAAGTATGATCATATTTTTCCGCCAGTCGCCTGATTTTATCGAGTGGGGCATGATCACCGCGCATACTGAACACACCGTCGGTAACAATAATAGCGCGCCGGCAGTTTGCACTGGCGTCAACCAGCTGTGCTTCCAGATCATCCAGATCCAGATGGCGGTAAACCCGCTTCTCAGCGGGTCGGGCCAGCGCGGTGGCATTGATAATGCAGCTATGATTTAACTCGTCACTGATGACCACTGTCTGCTCGGATATCAAAGCCGGCAGAAGCCCCATCATCGTGGCATAGGCAGAGCTAAAGATCATTGCAGCTGTTCGTCCATGGAACGCCGCCAGTCGTTTTTCAAGGTCGATATGTGGCGACCATGTACCACTAATAAAACGGACAGCCCCGGGACCGGTGCCGAATTTCCGTGCTGCCACTTCTTCTGCACGGATAAGCTCGTGACGAAAGGACATGCCGAGATAGCTATTGGAATTCATACGCAGGAAAGGCTTGTCGCCCTGATCCGCCAGTAAAAAGCGTGGGCCTTTGCCGCCCTGTGCGGGAATAACCTCGCTGATGACCTGCTCCTGCCCCTTTGATGTGCCAGCGACACGCTTTGCTGCGGTTGATGCCGTGAGTATTTTTTCCAGTCTGTCATGGGGCATGGATATCTCGCTTATTCAGTTTCTGACGCACTTTTATTTAGTTTTCGACGGACCTTGCCAATCATGTCTTCGGTCATAGCTTCAAGATCATACTGGGGGGCCCAGTTCCAGTCAGTTCGAGCTGCCTGATCATCGACTGAGCGTGGCCAGGAGTCGGCTATCGCCTGGCGAATCGGGTCGACCTCATATTCAATGACGAATTTGGGGATATGCTTGCTGATCTGATCTGCAAGCTCTTCCGGTGTGATACTCATTGCCGTGACATTGTATGCGTTGCGATGGTGGAGCGCAGAAGGGTTGGCCTGCATCAAATCAATCATGGCGCGGACGGCATCGGGCATATACATCATGTCGAGGCGGGTGTCAGGGCGCAAAAAGCATGCGTAATGTTGATAGCGGACGGCCTGGTAGAAGATATCGACGGCATAGTCGGTGGTGCCACCACCGGGCAGGGCGGTATAAGAAATCAGGCCGGGCAAACGTATACCCCGGCTATCGACGCCAAAACGTTGTGCGTAGTAGTCGGCCATCAGTTCGCCTGAAACCTTGGCGACACCGTACATCGTCGTGGGGCGCTGAATTGTCACCTGGGGAGTTTTGTCGCGGGGCGTGGTCGGGCCGAATGCGCCGATGGAGCTGGGGAAAAACACCGCACAGTTATTGCGCCGCGCGGCTTCCAGTACGTTGTAAAGACCGCCCATATTAAGATTCCAGGCTATCTGCGGCTTCTCCTCGGCAACCGCAGATAGCAGCGCCGCAAGGTGATAGATTGTCCCTACCTGGTGACGGCGGACAATGTCCTCTAATTGCTGCGCCTGCGTACAGTCAAGATACTCATAGTCGCCGTGAGCCGAAGCTAGTCCGGGGTTAGGTGAAGTTGGCACCATACGTATATCCGACTCGATGACCTGATCCGCGCCATAGTGCTCGCGCAACGCTGGCACCAGTTCTGAGCCGATCTGCCCCTGTGCTCCAGTGACTAAAATTTTGCGCATTTACCGACCCTTAGATGGAGGATGCAGGTGTTAACAACTTTAACTCCTGCGCATGGCGCAGCCGCCACTCATCCTCCATAGTTGATAAGAGTGAAGGTGCCTGCAGTCGACGCAAACAGTCGATATAAGTAGTTGATACAAGCCGCCGACACAAACAACATGAACGGCTGGACTGGTAGTTGCAATCACTTCACAAATCAGCCGTGAGTAAACTCTTTACCATTGATAGCCAAGCTTGAAATTGTAGGTGGTGTCAGTGTTATCGACATCATCATTGGCACCGCCATCATATTCCACCTGCACCTCGGTGCTGGCAACGATTCCAGCGTAGATTGGAAAACGAAATCCAGTCCAGGTATCCCAGACCAGGTTCTCTGTATCATCTATCTCCAGTAAACCTCTATGTCGATGGTAAAACTGCACGCGGTCGGAAATCAGGAAACGGTCAAAATTAAAACTCCAGCCAAATGCGACGTAATCGCGGTTGCCTTCATCATAAAAATCTTCGTAAACATAGAGTGGGCCGACGGCCACATCAAGGTTCATTGCCTTGCTTTCATAGAATTCATAACCGATCAACGGGCCGACGATAGTACGCAAGCTGAGATCAGCGGGGCGGTCGTGTTCCAGGCCCATGGTTGCGCCATAATAGAACTTTTTGTTAACGAAATGGTCGTAGCGGCTATTCAATCGCCAGTCTTCATCGGTCAGCTCATTATTACTTTTTTCTCTGTCATAGTCCCCGTAAAATTTTAAACGATTATCAATCCTGCGAAAGGTTGTGGTGAAATCACCTTCATATTCATCCTTGTCGGAGTTGCCGCGTTCATAATTGAGATCAAGGTTGAGATTACCCGTCCAGCTCCAGCCCTCTCCAAGCCGCCAGGGTTCAGGGTTAACATAGGCCACTTCGTTCATTGGGAGCGTCTCAATAACACCTGCCTCATCTGCAGTCACCATCCCTTTTTCAGTATGCCGGGCACTCATCACCTTGAGGGTTTCACCATTTTCCAGCAATACAGTCATTGGCTTATCAGCAACTAGTTCGCTGACTTCTGTCCATTTGATCTTAAGGACACCGGCATAGGAGGTTTTGAAATCGATGGTGCCTCCTTCATCTCTCTTGAGCACCGTGCCCAACAAGCGGGAGCCATCCTTCATAATCAGCTCATCTGCCATTGCCGGTAATCCGGCCAGTAGCGTTGCAGCAAAGATCAGCGTTATCAGGGCTGCACGAACTTCATACGACTTACTTAAATTCATCATCAATCTCCATCGGCATACAGTTTTACATAGGGGAAAGTGGTACATAGGGGGAGTGGCGAGAGCGATAATACCCGAGTCAGCCATAATTGCCACAGGCATTACAAGACGTGCTCCCACAAAAATAGCTGGGGTTTTAAAATGCAGGGTATGCAATAAGGAAGCACGCATGACAGCCTATGCTCTTAGAGTTTTGATGATTGGCATAGATGCGTGTTGCCCGAAGCTGTCTTGCTAAATGTTTGGGCAATGTTGTGGCGCATTTATCGATTAATGTGATCATTATTAACTGTAGCCAACGTTTGCTCGCTATTAAACTTAACACAAAATTAATTGTGCATCTGACTACTCTGCTACCATGCGTAGCGAGTATATTGACCTCCTACGCCCGATCCTGATCAAGTGTTTTCTCTCTTTTTGCTTACGGGGCTTTTTTCTTATGGGACCGTTTGTTTACGGGACTGTTTGTTTATGGAACTGGTTATTTGCGGAACTGAAAACAATTTATTTGCGGAACGGGAAACAGTGCGCGGAAGGTCAACTCGACGGTCAAACCCGTTTAACCTGAGGAGTCTCCATGAAAGATTACAAAGATATTTTATATGGTGTTAAAGATAGTGTGGCCACAATTACCATTAATCGCCCAGACTCTCTGAATGCCTTTACAGGCGATACTATCGACGAAATGATTGACGCTATAAAAATAGCCACGGACGATAGAGATGTAGGAGTGCTAGTGCTGACGGGTGTGGGCGAACGTGCTTTTTGTGTCGGCGGCGACGTCAAGTGGGAAGCCGATGGCGGTCTGGACGGCCTGGATTTTCCCATTAATCAAATGATTATCAGGTGTCCCAAGCCGGTCATCGCTCGAGTGAATGGTTACAGTATTGGTGGTGGTAACCACCTCGCTTACTACTGTGATTTAACTATTGCTGCCGACCATGCCATTTTTGGCCAGAACGGCCCGCGCGTCGGCTCTCCGGCCAGCGGTTTTATCGTCGGTTATCTCGCCAATGTCGTGGGCCATAAACGTGCCCGTGAAATGTGGATGGGGCTGCGAAAATATACTGCCGCTGAAATGCTCAACTGGGGCCTGGTTAATGCCGTTGTACCCTACGCAGAACTGGATGAAGAAGTCAGTCGCTGGGCCAACGACATGCTTGCCCTCAGTCCAACGTGTCTACGCCTCATCAAGCAAACCTTCTATGACAATGTTGACTATATGATGGATCAAACCATGAAAAAAGTGCTCACTGAGCACGCCCCAAATTATTTTGAAACCGGGGAGCAGCAGGAAGGGGCGAACGCTTTCCTGGAGAAGCGAGCGCCGGATTTCAGTCCCTGGCGCTAAGCAGTTAGCGCTTTGTTTTTGCCTATATTGACAGGGGCAAAAGTGTTTATCGCGGTAGCTTATTCCAGGTAAGAATGTCTTTAATATTGGCGATTATTTCTTTGCCACTAGTGCTTTTCACGGTTTCCAGCAGTTCGTTAAACTTGAATTTGCCATGCAGTTCTCGCACCACACCGACCTGTTCCATATCGATCAGTCCGGTCTCCCGTGCGTGCTCAACGAAGTCCTGATTTTTCCAGAAGAAAGCACCGGGCATAGTAGTGGGAATCACTAGTACAAAGAACAGGGAGCGGGTGATAGCAGCAGCGCTAATAGTCAGGACTGTCAATGATAACCACAGGGTAACGGTGATCCAGCCTTCAGAGCTAGCGAAAGTGCTAAACAGTGCGAGTCCAGTGGCAAGGGTTATGGCAATCATCAGCAAAGCATTGCGCACTATCCAGGGATAGCCATAGCGAGTGGTTTGCACATACCACGACGATGCCCCCTCATTGCCGCGTCCGTTCATATCGCGGCTATGGCAGAGGTGTCCGATAGCTTCAAGTACCAGGCCTATACAGGCAAGTGCAGCGAGCAAGGTGCTTAGCTGGGTAATGGGCAGGCCATTTATAAGCATTGCCGGCAGGGCCACGATGCCGGTGAGCATGGCGCCAAGGCTCAGGGTGTTGCCAGCAAAAGCGCTGCCGGTTTGCCAGTGATCCCAGAAGGGGCGCGCTTTAATGCGATAAATGCGGTACATGTAGTAAAGGCCAATCAAACCGCTGAGGCTGGCCAGGCCTGCACACAGAAATTTCAGACCGGTAACAAGCCCACTTATAAAACTGTTATCAAACCAGACCTCAAGCAGGGCAAATAAAGCAAAGCCTAGCAGGAAGGTATAAAAGCCAGATACACCTGCGATCTCCCGGCTCAATGGTGACCAACGCAAATTATTAAAGCCCCGATAAAAACGATGGGGTTTGCCCAGGTGCATATTGAGCTTAAATAAGCCAAAGCTGAGCAGGCCAATCATTAGCATCAGTAGCGGTAGTGAAACTGTTGGGGTTTTTAGCACTGCAAGGGAATCGTTAACGGATAACAGTGAGCCGGCCATTAACAGGAAGCCACCCAATACCGCTTGCGCAGAAAGCGTAAAAATAACATGGGCACTTTCGTGAGAGGTGAGCAATTTGCGCCAGTTCCATTGTTTTTTCTCACCGAGCTTTTTATCTACCTCGGGCTGAAAATGCCCGACGCCTCCTTCCTTACGATATTTTACCGGCATGCCGTCGGGACGCGTCATTTCCTGTTGGGTACTCCGGGTTTGCTGGAAGCGGATATTGGGTTGGGTTATAGACGGTGAAGGAAAACCCGGGATTTCGGTTTTTGCTTCAATACGGTTTTGTGGAATATCTTCTATCACGCCAAAGTCGAGGGCATTACCCAGGCAGGCCGATACGCAGGCGGGCTTTAGAC
>QNFP01000167.1 GCA_003645535.1 Gammaproteobacteria bacterium
GACCAAAGCCGGCATTCAAACCAATGAAAGAGAATATGAGCTGGATATGATTATCTATGCTACTGGCTTTGATCCCGTGACTGGGGCTTTAAATCGCATCGATATAAGCGGTAGCGGTGGTGAAAAGCTGAAGGATACCTGGGCCGATGGTCCGCGTACCTACCTGGGTATACAGGCCCATGGCTTCCCTAATTTGTTCACCCTGGTGGGGCCGCACAATGGTGCCAGCCTGTGTAATATTCCGCGTTGTATAGAGCAAAATGTTGAATGGGTGACCGACCTGCTCGAATATATGCGAGATAAAGGTTTGGTCAGTATCGAGCCGACCAGAGAAGCGGTCGATGAGTGGACAGAACATTGTGATGAGGCGGCCGCCCGTACTTTATTTCCCACGGCGGACTCCTGGTTTATGGGTGTTAACCGCAATAATCCAGAGCGCAAGCGCACCTTTATGCTCTATGCCGGTGGTGTGCCGAAATACAATGTTAAATGTGAACAGGTAGCAGCTGATGACTACGAAGGCTTTGTGCTTCAGTAGATACGTGCATTAGCTTGCTGTGTCGTTTTATAAGGCAGCGGGCGGGCATTAATGCCCGGGTCCAGGGGGCGGTTCAGTGGGACCAGTCCTGCTGCTAAAAACCTTCCGAAATTTACCCGCCAACAGCCGCGGCTACCAAATTTTTACCCGCTGTTCGGGCGCTAGATAAAGCGGATCACCGGCTTTTACGTCAAAGGCTGTGTAGAATGCGTCGATATTAGGCAGCACACCGTTAACTCGATATTTGGGCGGTGAGTGAGGGTCTGTTTTCAGCAGCCTTTCGGTCAGTTCGTCACGACGTTTAACTCGCCAGGCTTGCGCCCAGCCTAGTAATACCCGCTGTTCGCCACTAAATCCGTCCAGTTTGGGTGCTGGGGTGCCATTGAGTGACAGCAGGTAGGCTTTGAGGGCAATACTTAGTCCGCCCAGATCGCCAATATTTTCACCCAGTGTTAATTCGCCATTGATCGTCATGTCAGGCAGAACCTGAAAGGCAGCGTACTGCTCGACTAATTGCTCGGTTCGCTGTTCGAAGCTGCTGCGGTCTTCTTCTGTCCACCAGCTTTGCAGATTGCCTTCGCCAGTATATTTGCTGCCCTGATCATCAAAACCATGACCTATTTCATGGCCAATAACGCCGCCAATGCCGCCGTAATTAACAGCATCATCGGCCTGCAAATTAAAAAATGGCGGTTGCAAAATCGCCGCTGGAAAAACAATCTCGTTCATACCTGGATTGTAGTAAGCGTTTATTCTTTGCGGCGCCATAAACCATTCGCTGCGATCAACGGGTTTGCCGAGTTTATCTATCTGCAACTGGTGATTAAATACGCGTGCCCGTTTAATGTTGCCGATCAGGTCTTTGTCGGTGACGATAAGTGTTGAATAATCCTTCCACTTGTCGGGGTAACCAATTTTTGGTGTGAATAACGCCAGTTTGGCCAGTGCCTTTTGTTTGGTTGCTGCGCTCATCCAGTCGAGATCCATAATGGAAACGCGGTAGGCGGCGATGAGATTGTCCACCAGCTCGGTCATTCGCGCTTTGGCTTCAGGCGGAAAATGTTTGGCCACGTAGAGTTGGCCCAGCAATTCACCCATATTGCCGTTGATGGATTGTATGGCCCGTTTCCACCGTGCCTGCTGTTCAAGCTGTCCGTTGAGGGTTTTATTGTAGAAATCAAAATGGGCCTGCTCAAAGGGCTTCGCCAGGTAGGGGGCATAGCTGACCAGAACATTAAAGCGTAGATAATCCTTCCAGCTTTGCAGGTCGATTTCAGCGACCAGGGTATTCAATGCTTCCAGGTAGGAGGGTTGCCGCACAATGTAATGTGTCTGGCTACCAATGCCGAGCCCAGCGGCGAAGGAATCGAAATTGTATTGACTCAGCATGCCCTGCATTTGTTTGGCGCTGCGCCGGTTGTAAGTCTTTTCGCTATCGCGATTGTCTACTTTTGTCCACTGGTGTTCCGCTAGCTGAGTTTCCAGGGCGATGATACGCTGGGCAGCGATTTCCGGTTTGGGGATGTTGGCAAGGCTAAGTAACCCTGTGATAAATGTATGGTATTTGGCAAGGATTTCCTGACCGCGGTCAGTTTCATCAAAATAATAATCGCGATCAGGTAAGCCCAGTCCGGACTGAGTTAAAAACACTGCGTAGCGCGTAGAGTCCTTATCATCCTGATCGACCCAGAAGTTGATCGGTGAGTCGACGCCAATGGCGTTGTAAAGAGCAAATAGTGCGATGATGTCCTTGTGGTTCTGAACCTTATTTATAGTCTCAAGTTCACGGGCGACAGGGTGTAGCTGCTGATCTTCAATTGCTCGCTCGTCGAGCCAGGCCCGATAAAAAGCGCCGATTTTAGTACTGGCTTCATCTCCGCCCCCATTGCGGTTTTGGGCTTGTGCAGATTCTTCGATGATATTCTGCAATTGTTTGAGCGTCTTCTCATGGAGAATATTAAAGGAACCCCAGGACGACTTGTCGGCAGGAATCTCCGTATCCTTCAACCAGCTACCATTTGCGTAGGCGAAAAAATCCGCCTGTGGTCGAATGGATGTATCCATGCCGATTAAATCTATGCCCGATGTAATCTGACCCTGATTGGTTGTCGGCCCTATTTGCTTAGGTTTCTCCCAGAAAAAAATAAACAGAATCGCTAAAGTGGCGACCATGACCAGGAAGCGCATGGGGTAACTTTTCATGATTAATTCTCACTACTTGAATTCAGCGGCTTATAAGCGGAGTCACTTGAACCTAAAGCTCATGGTGGCGCTCAAAATATAAAACCGGACATATAGTCCGGCTCTAGATAAAAAACAATATAACAAAATCCGTACAAAAAACTTGATCTATATTGGATCAATTAGCACATGCTTCTTCGTATCGGTTTTGCCAGGCGATTCAGCTTTAATTGCAGTGTGGACAGCTCACCCGGTTTTATTGCCGCCTAAACTAAGTGGGCCAGAGCCAAGACCGGCAATACACAGTAAGCCACCCATGATGCCAACATTTTTCATAAACATACGCATTTGTACTTCTTTCTGAATTTCCTCTAGTCCCCAAAAGCCATGAAAAATAATGGTTACCGGGACCAAAAACAGGGCAATCACTAATGCGGCTTCAGTTGCGCGCCAGCCGATCAGGATCATGATGCCGCCACCTAATTCGATAATGATGGTAAGAACCAACAACAGATCAGGCATAGGCAGTCCTTTTGCCGCCATATAGCCAGAAACACCCGCGAAACCGGTGATTTTAGAAAAACCTGCAGGAATAAAAATAGCAGCGATTAAAATACGCCCAAACAGGGGGGCAATTTGTTGTACCGCATCAGGTACTAGAGACGGGGAGTTGTTCATGACAAACCTCCTGGGGTTATATTTTATTTTGTCCCGTCTGCAGTGTAGTCGCTTTTGAGTGATTTGTGTCAGGCCGTGTTTAGTCTTCTACTGGCTTCTTTTTGCGTGGAGTTTTGTCAGTGGCAACCCTTGTGGAGGCATTTTTCTTTTTGGCGCCGAGTTTCTTTTTAGTATAGCTTTTCTTCTTGGGGTCGGCCTTTTTGCCCGGGGCGGTTCGATCTTTAGTTTCTGATTTATCGCCATTAGCCGCTGTCTGCTTGTGTGCGGCCTTTGACCTGGTCGGCTTTTTGAGGGCCTGGCCAGCATTACTGTCCTCGTTAGCCAGGCTAATTTTCATCGCTTGTTGTCGTACACGAACTTTTTTCAAATGCTGAAAAATCTCTTTAGGCATACCATCTGGCAGGTCCACAGTGCTGTAGTTATCGTGAATATCAATGTGGCCGATGTGTTCGCCGTCGATGCCCGCTTCGTTAGCCAGCGCCCCGACAATATCTCCGGGTTTGACACCGTGAGTGTCGCCCGCTTCTATACGGTAACACACCATTTTCAGATCGCTGTGATCGGTACTTTTTTTGCGTCGCCGTGGCTTTTCTGATGCTTGCTGGCCATCGTCACGTCGAGAATCTTTACGTTTTGCAGGTTTTCTTTTTTCAGATTTAGAAAAACTTTTGGCATCGGGTAAAGGTTTGAATTTAGGAAACAGTGGCCGTTCCTTTTGAGCTTGCCAGACCAGTGCGGCGGCAATTTCACCGATATCTGTTTCGGTGTCGTGGGCCAGCTGTTCGATCAATTCTCGAAAAGTACTCAGGTCCTGGCTCTGTATGTTCTCCATCAATTCAACCTGGAATCGTTCGACCCGTTGCTGGCTGACTTGCTCCCCGGTCGGCACCGGCATGGCTTTTAGCTGTTGTCGGTTGGCTTTTTCAATGGCATGGAGCAGACGCCGTTCTTTTGGCGTGACAAAAAGTATCGCCTTACCCTCTCGCCCGGCACGCCCGGTGCGTCCAATGCGATGCACATAAGATTCTGTGTCATAGGGAATATCAAAGTTGATAACGTGACTGACCCGTTCAACATCGAGCCCGCGTGCCGCCACATCAGTGGCAACGAGAATATCAATATCGCCGCGCTTAAAGCGGTTGATGGTTTTTTCGCGCAGGGTCTGGTTTAGATCGCCATTCAATGCATAGGCAGAGAATCCTCTGGCTTCAAGTCTTCCGGCCAACTCAACTGTGCTGGATTTGGTGCGAACAAAGACAATCATGCCGTCGAACTGTTCGACTTCGAGAATCCGAGTCAGTGTATCCAGCTTATGGCTGTGGTGAACAATCAGGTACTGCTGTTCTGTTTTTTCTACGGTTCTGGTTTTGCTGGCAATGCGGACTTCTTCGGCATCGCCAATGTATTTTGTTGCTACACGGCGAATAGCGGCGGGCATAGTGGCGGAAAATAGTGCTCGCTGGCAATGTTCAGGTGCCTGACCGAGGATAGTTTCTATGTCGTCGATAAAGCCCATGCGCAGCATTTCATCAGCTTCGTCTAATACGACAGTTTTCAGGTTTTCCAGCTTCAGGCTACGGCGGCGCAAATGATCGAGAATCCGCCCCGGCGTGCCTACCACAACATCAGCACCACGTTGCAACGCTCTGAGTTGCCCACGAATATCCTGCCCGCCGTAGATAGGTGTGACATGGAAATTCTTTATATGGCGGGCATAGGATTGAAAAGCCTCGGCTACCTGAATAGCCAGCTCCCGTGTTGGCGCCAGTACCAGTACCTGTGGCTTGCCTTTTTTAGCATCTACACGACTGAGCAGTGGCAGAGCGAAGGCGGCGGTCTTGCCGGTACCGGTTTGGGCAACTCCCAGCAAATTTTTACCTGCCAGTAAATGAGGGATAGCCTGGGACTGAATGGGTGAGGGCTGCTCGTAACCAAGGTTAGTAATAGCTTTTAACACCGGTGAGGATAAGCCCAGTGTGGCAAAGTCGATTGCTTCTGTCATGATGTGTGCCGGAGTGATGAGGCTTTATAAGGTCGAAGGCAACCTTAAGAGGGCGCGCATTATACGCCTTATGAAGTTGATTACACTAACTTTTTAGGTGTTTGGCCAATAGTCTGTCGAGAACATTGGCAAAGGCCTGTCGGTCTTGCTGATTCAATGGAGGCGGACCGCCACGAACCTCACCAATAGTGCGTAGCTCCTCCATCAGGTCACGCATCGCCAGGCGCTGTTTGATATTGGCTTTGGTGTAATGCTGGCCGCGGGGATTGATGGCCTGTGCACCCTTGTCGATGGCCTCTCCTGCCAGGGGAATATCGGCAGTAATGACCAGATCACCCGGATCGAGTGCCTGCACAATGTGATTGTCGGCGACATCAAAGCCACTGGCTACCTGAATGCTTTTAATCCACGGGGAGGGCGGCACTTGCAATGGCTGATTTGCCACCAGCGTCGTAATCACCTCACTACGTTTGGCAGCTCGGTAAAGAATATCTTTAATAACCCTGGGGCAGGCATCGGCATCGACCCATATTTTCATGGTTTACTCTTACTCTAAAAGATGTGGCATTGATAGAGAGGGCGCTGTCCTGTTTCCTCTTTTGCACTCAGGCTTTATAGACAGCTGGGGTCGCTGCTTTTTGCATACGATCTTCATTGGCCTGTTAAATTTTTAAGATTACCTGCTCGCTTTGAATACTATTGATCATTGAAAGCGGAGCGGATTAATCGGGTAAACTGCATGGCACTACCAGCAAGGTTAAGAGTCAGTGCGGCGAGAAATGGCGCAAATTCACGCCAATACAAAACATTTACTATTTGCACGACAATTAGCGTCGCAAATAGAAGGAATACTATACGATTGGAAGTGCGGTCGATATCGTTATGATGTTCAAGGTTTTCCTTTATTAGCTGTCGGGATTTATATAGTGAAAACACCATAAAAACGGCCCACAGGCTACTGGCGACCGCCCAAACATTGCTCTCATCGTCAAGACTGCTGTATAGAATCAGCGAAAGCAGGGAAAATGCGCCAGCAGTTAAACTAGCCTCCAACAGAAAGCCGAGACGTAATCGGTCACCAGGATGCCAGCCATCGTCACCTCTGCTACCGAATACCACGACTACACCAGTGAAACCCGCCAGCGCAACGGCAATTTCGGTAATTCCGACTAGCAGCTCTGAAAAGTCCAAATTAGCTTACCCTCAAACTTTAACGCCCAAAGCAGCAGTTTATTCGCTGTCTTTGCTTATTATCAAATTTCTAATTTGCCCTGGAAAGACCTTCTTTATCTAAACGCCATCGTAGTGTCTCAATTCTATCCTGCCCAAAAAATGGCTCGCCATTAAATACGAACGTCGGGACGCCCCAATGACCTGCCTCGCTTAGCGCATTGTGAAGTGGACCCCGAATCTGAGACAGTAGCCTAAGTGTTAATCCTGAGGTAATTTAACCACCACAGGAGAGCAAAATGAGACGTAAAAGAAGAAATCATTTACCGGGATTCAAATCAAAGGTA
>QNFP01000168.1 GCA_003645535.1 Gammaproteobacteria bacterium
AAGGGTGAGAAGAAGGCTAAGAGTAACTCCGGTGACCAGATTTAGTATCACTTTTGATTGTAGAAAAGCCCTCCTGATCGCGGCTCATTTCGGTGAGTCGCCCAGCAGGGCGTTGTTGTAATCATCAAGCACTTTACCCGTATCTCCCTCGGCCGCGACTTTGCCTCCTTCAAGCCATATTGCACGGTCACATAATTTTCTGACTTGAGACTCAGAATGGGACACAAAAACGACTGTTTGTTCGCCGCGAATTCTCTTCTTTAATGCCTGGCGAGCCTTTTGCTTGAATTGAGCATCACCCACCGAGAGCACCTCGTCTATCAGGAGTATATCGACGTGGGTCATGAGGGCGGTGGTAAACCCAAGGCGTGCCCTCATCCCCGATGAGTAAGTTTTGACCGGCTCTTCAAATGAATCTCCCAGGTCGGAGAACACCTTGATTTCCTCCAGATATGACTTGGCCTCATTTTTGGACGCTCCCTGCAACATGGCGGACAGGAGTGCATTATCGCGCCCTGAGAGATCAGGTCGAAACCCTAACCCCAGAGTCAGCAGCGCCGATGATTTGCCCCGTTGTATGTATACCTTCCCGGAAGTAGGAGCGAGAATTCCTGCCATGATTCTTAATATTGTAGTCTTGCCGACACCATTGCGGCCTATAACTCCCAGAGTTTCACCTTCGAAGAGCTGCAAAGAAACCGAGTCAAGGATGCGGTGCAGGCCATGGTCATAGGTTTTTTTACCAGAGTGGTAGCTCAGTGACACATCTTCCAGTCGCAGAATTATAGGCCTTTCTTGGTGACTCACGCTGTTAGCGCCCTCAAAGCAAGATATTGACTGGCTTTACCCATAAACCAAACCATGCCTATCAGCATTACGACTAAGACCAGGGCCATTAGACCCATATGTGTGGCGTCGGGTGGCGTCTGGTTCATCAAAATCTGGCGATAGGCATCGAGAAGAAAGGCGATGGGGTTTAGCGCGAGCACCAGATCGGTTTTATGCGGATCGCCGAGATCACGCACATCCCAGAAGATCCCGGAGGAAAATAGTAGGAATGTCATGCCTAACGGAATCGCCATGGCAAAGTCTCGCACTATACAAACCGCGCAGGCAGCTATTAATGAACAAACAACGATCATCAGGTAATTTACCAACAGGAGGGGTATCAACCAGAAATGGGTGGTCGTTACCGCGTAATCATTGAACGCTAATACCGCGAACAATAGAGCAAAAACAGCTGACTGCTTATAGAGGGACTCCTGTATGATGCCCAACGGGAAAAGCATTTTCGTTACATTTACCTTGCCAATCAAACCTTTGTTATGAACTATACTGCCTGAGGCCTGATTGACCGTTTTTGAAAACCAGATAAAAGGCAGCTTGCCACACATCAGGAAAACAAGAAAATCTGCTCTGCCTGTATTCAGAATGATGCCGAAAACAACGTAAAAGACCGCCACGAAAAGTAAAGGTTCTAAAATCCACCAAATGTACCCGAACATGTAGCGAGAAGCATCTGCACGTAGCGCCATCCTCGCCTGCACATCGACAAGGCGATGGAATTGCATAAAAGACATTAAAGTAGAGTCGCTTGGTTAAAAGGTTGTTACATTACGCGTAGTCTAACAAAATACTTGGTGCCAGGGATACATCGCTCTTTTTCCTCACTTAACGCGGTGTAGAGAAAAGTAACGTGATGCAATGCTCTCCGCAATGCTGTTCAATTGGCTAAATCATCACATCCACAACGTGGAACTCGCACATGGCAGGTAATCTTTCGAATAACACGGATCCAGGTAAGCCGCTAATTGATTTGGATGGAATAAGGGCAGCATATGACGAAAAAGGTTATGTGCAAATTTCCTCTATATATTCCGCAACAGAAATTCAGGAGTGGAAAGACGAATCGAAACGCCTATGGTCCCTGCCTGAAGTCAAGCAGCCGGACAGCTTCAGGGTCGACCATCGCGCCACAATAGAGGGGAATCTGGTTCCCGAGCGCCTGGATCCCGTCACTGATGTTTCCCCATTATTTGCCGCACTTGCTCTGGATGAACGTATACTTTCTATCATCGGCTCTATTCTCGGCGATTTCCCCGTGCTGTTCAAAGACAAATTGATCGTAAAACCCCCGGGTGTCATGGGGTATCCACTACATCAGGATTTCGCCTATATCGATTTTTTGGGTTTTGAGGGTTCAATGCAACTGGCGGCCTGTATAGCCATCGACAAAACAGATAGCGCGTCCGGGCCGATTGAATTTTTCCCTGGTTTACATCACACCAGACTTCCCTCACCGAAGGGGCGGGTAGGTGAGGCAGACGAGTGTGCAATAGATATCAGTGCAGGTTGTGTGGTGGAAATGAATCCGGGTGACATGGTGTTGTTCAGCTCGCTGTGCCCACACAGGAGCGCACCCAACCGCAGCACCATGTGCAGGCGCTTACTGTTCTTTACCTATAACGCCCAATCTTCCGGTGATTTCTACGCCGAATACTACCGCATGGGTAAGCCTTGAAATGGATAAAATACTGGCTAAGGCAATCATAGACCTGAAAGTTCCCCGATTTGGGCCCAATCAGAAAAACAAGGGCGACTCACCTTCCTGTCGATTCGAGCCGAGGCACCTGCTGTCTTCGCCCGATACCTTGCGCTATGTAGGCCAACGACTGGCCGACGTCGTTACCACACGCTGTGAGGGTCTGGCGATAGTGGGCATGGCTACTTCGGGTATCGCATGGACGGCACTCGCCAGCAGCTATTCCGGCATGCCGATGCTCTATATCAGAAAAGCACTGGAATCCGGCGTTAGCGAGAACTTACTGGAAGGAATTCATCCCCCGGAGGGGCCACTGGTTCTGGTAGACGATTTGATCTTTGATGGCAACAGTAAAAGACTGGCCATATCCAATCTGCGGGAGCTGGGCTACAAAGTATCAGATGTGGTTGTGATTATTGACCGTCAGCTACAGCGGGTTGAAGATGGTCCGCCCATTGAGAAGGCATTCAACTTGAAGCTCCACGCCTTGATTACCATGAGTGAGATTGTCGATTATATGTTGGCCCGGCAGGAGATAACGGCGGATCAGTTAAATGCGCTTGTTGCAGATTACAATCGATATGAACGTTGGACCGTGCCCACATTTGCGAGAATCGGCTGACTTGCCTGCATTCGAGATTTGGTGGCGTTCTATTCAGTACATGACCAATAAGTGATTATAGAGCCATGATTAAGAAGAAACAATGAGTTAGAATTAGCGTGGATTCTTCGTGAAACATGCCCATTCAGTCTATCGCTGGACTTCGATTATAATATATTTTGTGCCGCAGAGGATGATGGAAAATCGCTATGCTCGAGGCGATTCATATGTCCGTGATGAGTTTGTTATTTTCCAAATAGAAATAGGTAGTATTAATGATAGAACGTTATCGGGGAAGGTTTCTGGGTAGAAATAAGGCTACTGCTTATAAAGATCTTGTGTGGACTGTCGCTACAGCCCCGGATACCTCCCAGGACATTGCCCACCAAACAAGGGAAGCCCTTCATTCCATTGAAAATAACCTGGTTCAAGCAGGTTCTGACAAGCAATCAATAGTGTCAGCTCAGGTGTTTATTGCCGATATGGATGATAAGCCCACGATGGATACTGTATGGAGCGAGTGGATTGGGGACAAGCCCGAGCATTGGCCACAAAGGGCGTGCCTGGGGGTGCGTCTCGAGGGGGATGTTCTGGTGGAAGTGACTGTGGTGGCCGTGCGCCAAAAGCGATAATCAGGACCAGGAATATGCCCGCCTCCCGTATAACAGATCTCATCGGCAATACCCCGTTACTCGAGTTGAGTGGGCTCAATGCGCATTATGATACCCGTATCTTTGCCAAGCTAGAGTCAGCTAATCCTGGTGGAAGCATAAAAGATCGAACTGCTCTGGGGCTTGTTCGCCAGGCAATTCACGATGGAGACCTGAAACCGGGAATGACGATTGTTGAGTCCACCTCTGGAAATCTGGGTTATTCATTGGCCATCCTTGCCAAGGTATACGGATTTAACTTCACTTGTATCGTTGATCCCAAAACCCCCAGGAACAGTATCCTCTTTTACGAGGCCTATGGTGTGAAAATAGAGCTTGTCGACGAGGCTGACCCGGATGGAGGCTACCAGAAAAACAGGATTGAAAGAGCAAAAGAAATATCCGCGAGCGATGCAAATACCATTAACCTTGACCAATACAGTAACCCTGCGGCCCAGGATATTCATTACCAGACCACCGGCCCGGAAGTATACCAGCAGATGGATCGTCGGATAAATGCTTTGGTTGCCAGTGTCAGCACTGGCAGTCATTTATCTGGAATCGCAAGATATTTGAAAGAAGTTGACCGGGAAATCAAGATTATCGCTGTAGAACCGGAGGGATCTGTAGTATTCGGGGGGAAATATAGACCATATAAGCAGAACGGTGCCGGGCTTAGTTTCAAGGCGGCAAATTACTCTGCTGACCTGTCGGATGTCGAAATAAAGGTTGGCGATGAAGAAGCGTTTAGCATGGTACAGGAGGTTTTGGACCGGGATGCTTTATTAGTAGGACCCTCATCTGGCGCTGCATTGTACGCGGCCGTGCAGTATTGCATGCAACGCCACGACAAAAACCCCCGTTGCGTTGTTATCTTACCCGACTCGGGTATTAAATATCTGAGCTGAATTATATTATGGAAAAAAATAATGTCACAGTCGTAGGGGCAGGTGTAGTGGGTATTATGTCGGCCCTTCACTTGCAGGAAGAAGGAGTAAGCGTAACAGTTATTGATCGCCAAAGACCCGGCAATGAATGCTCTTATGGCAACGCCGGCGTGCTGGGCTCGGCCACCTGCATACCGATATCCATGCCAGGCGTTTTATACAACGTTCCAGGATGGATTTTGGACCCGAAAGGTCCGCTAACTATTAACTGGAAGCATGCTATAAGACTGTTTCCCTGGCTGCATCACTTTATCCGTTCAGGGAAAAAAGAACGCGTGATCGAAATCGCCGATGCTCTGGATAAACTTCACAAGCCTACTATTGGTATATATAAGCATTATGCATCACTGGCATCGCTGGAAAACCTGATAAAAGAAAATGGCTACCTCCACCTGTTCGGTTCTGAGGAGTCGTTTAACAGTACCCTGTTTGCAAGAGAGATAAGAAAGGGTAGAGGTATTAAATTTTCAGTGCTATCGAGGGGAGAAATCAAAGACCTGGAACCTGCTTTAGAGCGAGGATTTGAAAAAGGTATACTCATCGAGCGGGATGGCCATACTACGAACCCGGCGAAATTAGTGAGCGGCCTGGCGGAGCTTTTCAAGTTGCGCGGTGGAAAAATTATTCGTAGTGACGTTACGTCCATTCGTTTTGATAATGGTAAGCCCAAATTTCTAACCACATCCTCCGGCAAGTATCTGTTCGAAAACCTGGTAATCTGTGCCGGGGCCTGGTCCAGGGGGTTATTACGGCAACTGGGGGAAAAAGTTTTGTTGGAGGCAGAGAGGGGATATCACATTGAAATAAAGGATCCGGGTGTAGAAATTTCCCGGCCTGTTTTCTTTGTGGATAAAAAATTTTTAGCGACATCAATGGAGGGGGGTCTCAGATTGGCAGGGACAGCGGAGTACAATAATTTGCATGCACCTCCAGATTTTAACAGGGCACGAATTTTATTGCCGCAGGCGAAAAAAGTTTTCCGCGATTTTGACGCCGATAACTACAGTGAATGGATGGGTTCCAGGCCATCTACCCCAGACAGCATGCCCGTAATATGTAAATCTCGAAAATACGACTCAATCTTTTATGCGTTTGGTCACGGTCATACTGGCATGGCCGGAGCGCCTATGACTGGGAAGTTAATAAGTGAGCTTGTCGCAGGTAAGACTCCCTCTATTGATATTTCGCCCTTTAGCCTTTACAGGTTTTAACTGTGTGGGCTATCAACCTGGCAACCCTTCTACAACCGCTGAATGCTTGCGTAAGACCCTTTGCCAGACCAGACCTACAGTTTACTCAGCACTACAACCTCCCGGGGTATGGTCAGATACCAATTGAAGACACCGTATCGAGATGGGACAATACATGTCATATTCGAGCCTTGGGACTTCATTGCCAAACTGGCCGCACTGGTGCCCAAGCCCAGAGTAAATCTGACGCGATTTTATGGGGTGTTGGCACCAAACAGTAAGCACCGCATTCAAGATCTTCGCGAGCATCGAAGATCCGTTTGTCATCAAGAAAATTCTGGATCACCTGAATGCCAAATCCGGGGCACAAGCCTCAGCCGATCAACTGCCCGAACCGCGAGCGCCACCGCAAACGAGACGTGTCAGAGATATGGACGACTTATGCGCAAAATGCGAGCAATTAGCGTATTTATAGTAACTGGCGGCAGATTCAATCGCGATGAGCGATAGCCGGTATCATGTTGTTTATAGTATATTGGGCAAAAATGAGTGGTTGATGCTGCCTATACCCTCGATGCTGGTGAAGGTGGGGACGTTTATATCTATACTTTAAATCAACGGTTACTTTTTCGGCTCCACAAATGGTGGAAATCATGCTGAACCTTGATAGCATGTGGCCTTTGGATTCAGACGAAAAAAAATGAAACAAGCCGCCTCACCCTTCGGTCAAATCCAGCTGCGCGAGTTGCAGTTCATACCGGGTTACCTGCTGGAGAGGAAACAACCGACGGTTGTTGCAAAGTTATCGTTCAATAATGATTCCGTGAGTCAACGCCATCTGGCGATTTTCGATCGAATAGTAGAAACTCACCTGGCCTCAGACCGCGAATTTGCACTGACAGAGAAGCTTTCGGAACACGTTATTTGGGGAAGACTTGTGCAGGCCACGCTGTCGTTACTGGCGATAG
>QNFP01000169.1 GCA_003645535.1 Gammaproteobacteria bacterium
CCGTGCATACTGAGCCGTGCATACTGAAAAGCATCCTGATTACCAAAGTCATAAACCAAAGTGGAAACCAAAATGAAAACCAAAAAAAATGCCCGTGATTAGTAAACCACGGGCTTTACTCTTTTTCTGGCCTTCTCTAAAAAATGTTTTTAAAAAGGACTCTTTTATAGAACCCTCCCTATAGGGATTTGTGCTCGTCTAAAGCAATTGCTTCCTCGACAGCCTTTTTCTGTACCGATCTTAGTTTCGGCCCGAGGAAAAATCGAGCCAGGGCAGGCATTACGATAATCGCGCCGAGCATGTTAACCACGAACATAAAGGTTAGCAGTATGCCCATATCCGCCTGGAATTTGAGTGGCGCAAACATCCATGCACCGACACCGACGCCCAACACCATCCCGGTAAAAATAATCGGTTTGCCGGTCAGGCGCATCGCCTGATAAACGGCTTCCGGTAATGTCTGGCCGCGATCGATATAGTCAGTCATCCGACTATAGATATACACCGCATAATCGACCCCCACGCCTACACCGAGAGCCACCACAGGCAAGGTATTTACCTTCAGACCAATACCCAACATCGCCATCAAGGCATAACACAGGATGGAAACCATAGATAAGGGCAAAATAATACACAGCACACCGCCTACAGAGCGGAAAGTGATGTACACCAATAGCATAATTGCAGCGTACTCCCACAGCATGATTGGCAACTGGGCTTCTTCTACGGCAACATTTGTTGCGGCAATAATCCCCACATTACCAGCAGCCAGCCGTGGCCTGAACAATTCTTCCGGGAGTGCTGATTGAAAAGCGTTGATACCGTCAATAATAGTGTTAATGGTTTCTGCCTTGTGGTCAGCTGTATATATATTGACCGGCATTGCGCTGCAGGGCGCGTTCATAAATTCTGCTCCCCCCGCACCCATGTGGTACAAACTCGACGACATCGTACTGGGGTTTTTCGATAGCTGAAACCAGCGTGGGCTACCCTCATTATTGGCCGCCAATAGCAATTTTTGTTTGTCGACAAGAGATGCAACAGATTGCACGCCTGGCAAGTTGCGTATGTGCCAGGCAAAACGATCTATTTCGTCCATTACCTCAAAGTCAACACAGGCATTGTCTTTTGATTCAATCATCACCGTCAGCTTATCAACACCAATGGAGAATCGTTCCGTGATCACGCGGCTATCAACATTATAGCGAGCATTCTCCCGCAACTCCGGTATTCCCGCCTGTGAATCACCCACTTTAAGATCGTCATTTTTAATCATTCCCCAGGCCGTGAGAGCAATGCAGACAACAACAATAACTGTTGCTGGTCCGGTATGAGTCAACGCTGCAATGCCTCGCCACACCGGGTCAAGTCGTTCTTCACTTGCCTTTTGCTTGGCACGCAATTTATCCAGATTAGACACTTTGATATAGGACAGCAAAATCGGCAGCAGCACCAGGTTAGTGAAAATAATCGCGGCCACACCGACCGTCGCGGCAATAGCCATTTCGCGAATAATCCCGATATCTATCAACAATACTGTCAGGAAACCTACCGTATCGCTGATTAGCGCGATGATCCCCGGTATAAATAAAGCCTGGAAGGCTCGCTTGGCAGCCGTCAATCCATCTACACCCTGATCAGATTCTGGGGCAGGGACTACTGGTCGACCTTCATCGTCCCACGCGGCGCCATACATAATTTCATTAAGCCACGCATTTATTTTTTGCACACCATGACTTACGCCGATCGAAAATACCAGGAAGGGCACGAGGATACTCATGGGATCGAGTCCAAAGCCCATCAACGGCAACAGGCCCATCTGCCAGACCACCGCAACAAGGCCGCTAAATACTGGCAGCAAGGTAGCCAGTATCAGGCGCGTATAAAGGTATAAGAATAAAGCTGTAAAAACAAAAGTAGCTGCAAAAAACAGCATGACAACCCGGGCGCCATCAGCTATATCGCCCGTAGATTTAGCAAAACCTATAATTCTAACTTTTATGTTATCCGTTTCAATAGCATCGCGAATTCTAGCTTCCATCTCAGCAGCTATTTGCTGGTAGTCGAGAGGTTCGCGTGTAGTCGGATCCATATCCAGCAATTCCGTGCGGATCATCGCGCCGGAAAAATCATTTGCTACCAAATTGCCCAACCGGCCTGATTTAATAATATTACTACGAATAATCGAGAACCATTCGGGAGTTGACCGGAATTCAGCCGGCACCACATTGCCCCCCTGAAAACCATCCTCTACCAATTCGATAAAACGCACATTAGGCGTAAGTATTGAGGTGACAGTGTGCCGGGCAACCCCGGGAAGAAAAAACACCTCTTCATTGGCCACTCTAAGCGCGCCAAAAAACTCCTCGGTGAATATATCCCCCTCATCGACCGTGAGCGCAATAATCAGTTGATTACCGCTGCCAAATTCATCTCGATATTCAAGCAAGGTTTTTAGATAGTCATGTTCAAGGGGTAATAACTTTTCGAAACCGGCTTCCATACGCAGACTAGTTGCGTGGTAAGCCATAAACACACTGGTGGCCAGGAACACCAATAGAATTGGAATTCGATTGGCAAACAGCTTAACCTGAAACCAGCTGGTAATTTTTGCTCGAGACATAGTTACTCCTCGTCTGTTCGCTTATAAATAATACTTTCTAGACCTTTGCACGAAAGCCCTTTCGCTTCCAGGCAGCGTCGCTTAAAGCGCCTACTGTTGGTGCTCTACTTCCTGCGTCCATGCAGTCGTCTATCCGCGCAAGCTTAAATTATAAAAAGCGCCTCGCCTCAAAGCGCCTACTTTTGGCACCTACTTTTGGCGCCTGAAAGCAAAACCATCTCCCGTGCAAAGGTCGCACTTTGTAAAAACTAGAAAATTATTGCAATCACCCCGGCCTTAATGATCCCTCGGCCTGGCATGATTAAAAACTACACGATTTTTATACAAAAGCTACATCAACATCTATATCAATACCTGCATCAAAGCCCGCACCCGGCAATACTTCACTTCCTGTGGGTAAGCTTTTGATGCACGAAACACATGTAGAAAAATCACCTGGGGAACCAGGCTTACGCACCGAGCATATAACGACTAAATTATTTGCCCAATGGCTGAGTCAGCTTGCCACTTGTCAGTCCGATTCGCTCAGCCTTTTTTCTGCCGCCCTGGCCATTTTGCCGGCCATCAACCAGCGGGCCAGGGCTGGTAACACCAGAATCGCACCGAGCATATTTACCAAAAACATAAAGGTCAGCAAAATACCCATGTCTGCCTGGAATTGTAATGAAGCAAAAATCCAGGTACATACGCCGGCACCCAGAGTCAGGCCGGTAAAGATAACCGGCTTACCAGTGAGCCGCATCGCCTTGTAAAACGCTTCGTTCAGGGTATCGCCCGCATCAATAAACTCACTCATACGGCTGTAAATATAAATCGCATAATCAACGCCGACGCCGACGCCGAGAGCGACTACCGGCAACGTATTGACCTTAAGGCCAATTTCCATAACTGCCATCAATGCGTAGCAAAGGAGTGAGACAAAGGCCAGCGGCAGTATTACACACAGTGTTCCACCTATGGATCTGAATGTCAGTAATGTTAGTGCAATTACCGCAGCATACACAAAACCCATAATCGGCATCTGAGCAGCTTCTACTGCGTCGTTAGTGGCGGCAATAATACCGACGTTGCCACTGGCCAGGCGAATATGGAATTTATCATCCGGGAGTGGCGATTCAAAAGCATTGATACCCTCGATAATTGTATTGATGGTTGTAGCTCTATGGTCGAGGGTGTAAATATTGATTGGCATGTTGGCGCAGGGCGCATCCATAAACTCATCGCCACCCGCGCCCATATGGTACAGGCTTGAGGACATCGAACTGGGGTTTCTGGATAAATGAAACCAGCGTGGACTACCCTCGCTATTGGCTGCGAGCAATATTTTTTGTTTATCAACGAGCGACACGACAGACTGCACACCGGGCAAATTCCTTACATGCCAGGCAAATCGATCCATTTCATCCATCACGGCGTATTCTACACAGGCGTTATCCTGTGACTCGATCATCACTGTCAGCTTGTCAACGCCGATGGAAAACCGCTCGGTAATAACCCGACTGTCAACGTTGTAGCGAGCATTTTCTCTAAGCTCGGGAACGCCAGCCTGGGAGTCACCAATTTTTAACAATGGCTGTTTTGATAAGCCCCACACAGTGAGCACTGCAACGATCGTCAGTATCACCAGGGAAGGCCCGGTGCGGGTGAGCATGGCGATCCCACGCCATATAAAATCTCTGCTTTCATCTGACTTTTGGTGCTTGGCTCGGTATTTATCAAGATTTTTAATCTTTACGTAAGACAACAGTACGGGCAGTAACAGCAGATTAGTAACGATAATAGCAGCAACACCGAGACTTGCAGCTATCGCCATCTCCTGAATAATGCCGATGCTAATCAATAACACCGTAAGAAATCCGATAACGTCGCTCACCAAAGCTACGCTGCCAGGGATTAGCAGGCGGCGAAAAGTACGCCGCGCTGCTTCTAAACCATCCACTCCATGAGGATTATCCGGCGCAGGTACAACTGGACGACCTGCAGAATCAAAATCACCGCCGAACATGGTTTCGCCCATCCAGCCACTAATCATTTGCACGCCATGACTTACACCAATAGCGAAAACCAGAAAAGGCACCAGGATACTCATGGGATCAAGGCCATAACCGAGCAAGGGCAACAGACCCATCTGCCAGATAACAGCCACCGACGCACTCACCAAAGGCAAAAATGTCAATACTAGTGAATGAGAATAAAACCAGAGTAAAACCGCTGCGATCAAAAATGTAATTACAAAAAAGTTAATCACATCTCTCGCACCATCGGCGATGTCGCCGGTAGATTTGGCAAAACCGATGATACGCACGCTAATCTTGTCAGACTCAATAGTGCCGCGAATTTTTGTTTCAAGATCACTGGCCACTTGCTGGTAATCAAGGGGCTCACGAGTTTTTGGGTTGACGTCGACCAACTCAGCACGAATAAGCGCCCCCGAAAAATCATTGGCAACGAGACTACCTAAGCGGCCAGATTTAATAATGTTTTCACGGATTACCGGAAACCATTCGTCTGTCGCCCGAAACTCGGCCGGCACGACATTACCACCCTGAAAACCATCCTCGACAAGCTCTATAAAACGCACGTTTGGGGTGAGGATAGACGTTACGGTGTTCCTTGCCACACCGGGCAGAAAAAACACCTCTTCGTTAGCCTTTCCCAGGGCTGCAAAAAACTCGGCATTAAAAATGTCGCCGTCATTCTGGGTAATGGCAACAATAATCTGGTTGCCGCTGCCGAATTCACTGCTGTAATGCTGCAAGGTCTCAATATAGCTGTGTTTCAAGGGCAGGAGCTTTTCAAAACCCGCGTCCATGCGTAGCTTAAGACTATGGAAGCCCATAAAAGCAGTGAGGATAGATATCGCTATCAATATGAATACACGATTAGAAAAAAGCTTGTTTTCTAGCCCAATCGTTATTGTCTGTCTATCCATAATCCGTACCCCTGCGCTTTTGTAATTGCCAGACTAACTGACTTTTTCGGCACCAACCGCTATGAAAGTTTATTTAATTTTTATGACTACGGTACATCGAAGATTTGCACTCCGCGTGTGCCAAATAACAGGGTCTTATTGCCACTGATAATCTGGCCCGAGACCAATGTATCAAAGCCCGTATAAGGGAGCTTCTCGGTTGTCGTACCACCAGAATTGAGCGCAAGAATGGTGCCGCTTGAAGCAAGAAACACCAACTTGCCACCCGCTAATTCAATGCAGCCGTAAACATTGGCAATGACGTCGGTTTGTATTTTTTGCCAGGTCTGCATATTATCGGAGGATCGGTAAATATTTCCCCGCAGGCCATAGATGTAAAGATCCCCGGAGCTCACCTGTTTGGCGCCAAAAAAAGTACCCTCATAGGGCGAATCTATAATTCCCCACCGCTCCTCGTCGGTTGTTGCTGCTGGGTCAAATAACAAAATAGTGCCCAACTCGCCGACGATGAGTATCTTGTCCCCGTAAGGAATAAAATAGTTAAAATTCGGTTCAGGCTCCAGCTCAAGGGCTTCAAGACGATCATATAGACCAAGAGTATCGAGTGTTTGCCACGATTCGCCGCCATTAACCGTGTGCAACATCAGGCCATAAGCGCCGATAGCGTAGCCGGTTTTATTATCGGTAAATAAAATATCCAGAACCGGCTTGGGAATATCTCCACCGGGAATAGGATCTTCGTGCTGAATTTCCCAGTTTTCGCCACCATCTTTGGTATGCAATATCAGCGTATCGTGTCCACCAGCCCAGCCATTTTTTTCGTCTGTAAAAAACACAGTGGTAAGCAACATCTGCGTTGGCGAATTGCTCTGTATCCAGTTTTCACTATCGTCAGAATAGACAATGTTGCCGTAAATGCCGACACCGAGATAACGACTACCGTCACCAATCCTGACCGAGTCTGCGAGCAGAGCCCGACTCGCCAAGGCAGACTTCAAGGCCGGTCTTTGCACAGATTCTGCGAGTATTGGTAGTGACACTATTAGTAGCAACGAAGCGACGTATTTTTGCGCAGTTCGCCAGCCCCCCTGCTTGCTCGCCACATTCTTTACCCGGCTCTTCACTGACGAAGGAAACGCCTTATTGTTGGACAAAAGGCTTTTGAGCAAAGCGTTATTGAACTGAGGATTGAAGCGTCGTACAAATTTATCTACCGACATAGAATATCCTACGGTTTACAATTTCGAAAAAATAATCTTACCTGAAAAATCAATTTACATTAGCGAGCTAAAAACTTAAAGAACTTAAAGA
>QNFP01000170.1 GCA_003645535.1 Gammaproteobacteria bacterium
GCGTCAGGAGCAATGTTATAACTGGTCTGCACATCAGTAGGCCAGTCGCCCAGAACTTCGGCCCACCGGCCCATATCCTTGACATGGTTGGCAAAGCGTCCACACACAGTGATTAATCCAGCAGCTTCAACTCAGCCCTGGTAGGCCGACCTTATCCCGGCAAGTATAGCCCGCCGTTAACATGGAAGGTTTGGCCGGTGATATAAGAGGCGTCGTCTGACAACAAAAACTCCACTGTCGCAGCGATCTCATGGGGTTTACCCGCGCGCCCCATGGGCACCTGAGCAACCAGCCCTTCGTAAACTTCGTCCGGCATCACGCCTTTCAAACCTTCATGCATTATCAGGCCGGGAGCCATGGCATTAACAGTGACGCCGTATTTCGCCAGGTCAAGTGCAATCGAATGCGTATAGCCCAGCACACCGGCTTTGGCGGCCGAGTAGCAAGCCTGACCACTGGGCGGATGATAAGCAGCCAGCGAGGCAAAATTAACAATACGCCCAAAACCGGCATCGACCATCGCTTTAGAAAAAGCCCGGGTGCAAAAAAATGTGCCGTTGATGTTGACCTGGATAACCCGGTTGTGGGTTTTGGTATCCAGCTCCCAGGGTTTGCCGTAGCCCTGAATCCCTGCATTGTTGACCAGGTAGGCGACATGCATGCCTCTGCCGGTAATTTCCGCAGCCAGATCATCGACATGTTCGTCTTTGGTCACATCGAGAGGAAACAGCGTGACATTTTTTGCTTCTTCCGACGTCAAAGCAGATTGTCGCCACTGTTCGAGTTCATCCGGGGTTTTGCGATCACAACCAATAACCGGAATACCCCCGGCGATCAGGCGTTTGGTCATCGCGGTTCCGAGACCACCAATCGCCCCGGTAATCAATGCATATTTCTTTGTCATGGTATTACTCCAGAAGAATTGAATAAGAAACGTTTGAAGAATCAGCAACCGATTTACCTGCCAGGCAAACAATTCCAGCAAAAACAGCTATAGCAATCCGCCAGCTAAATACAGGCGACCTCCAGCGCCAGAGGGTCGATAGCGGTAGATTAGTGACGACTAATCGCTAGTAGTTTGTCACCCAGCCACTTACTCCAGGCTAAAGACGATCTTTAATTCAACTTCGTAGTCTTTAATCTTACCCTTGTCTATATTGGCACGCTCGCCGATCACTTCAATTTTTGTAATACCACGGAGGGTTTGCTGGGCTCGTTCGAAACCTCTTTCAGTCGCATCCTGAAAGCTAATAGGTGATGTTGCTGTCACCGTTGATACACTTGAAACACTCATTTTCAATTCCTCTACAGGTGCAGTTGGTCAGGTGGCGTCATATCAAATTGTAGATACGCCCGCACGTAGTATTCCAGCTGGCCAGCTTTTGATACGACGAGATGTTTGTTGATCACGTCAAGAGCACGGATACCTCGCAAGGTCTTGTTAGCCCGCGCCAAAATTTGTGCCATGGCATCTTCGAAAGATTCGGTCGACGAGCCCATCAGCTCATTTGATTTACCGTGTGACATGGATTTTTCCTCTGATCAAATACCTTATTTTTACAGATTAATCTGTCTTTGCCTGTGTTTTTTCCTGCTGCCTTTCATTAGGCCTTCATCAGCCCATCATCAAAAGATGACAGCCTGAAAAATCGCGCCGGGGTCGGGCACAGAAATCAACGAATAGCGAAACACATCGCCATCATCGCGGACACTAGAGTAACCCTGATCCACCAACATATCCAGATGCCCCATCACTTCCGAGCTAACCGCATAGGGTTCGCTCTCCCAAGCTTTTGGGAATAGATATTGCCCCACTTCAAATGGCGTCAGCGAGCCGTGTTTTTCCATAATTCTCGACACCTTTAGCAAGCGTCTTTCGGTAGCCAACTTGTACCCCGCAATTAGCTCTCGATGATCTTGCATAACATCACCGTGGCTAGGGTAGATGTATTTAGCATCGTAGGGCAGCACCTTATCTGTAGACTCATAGTACTGGCTTAAGGAGTGCACCCTTACCCCCCGAGGTTCGTCGGGAATATCGAGCAGACAAACCGGGGTGATGTCGGGTAGTAAATGGTCACCCGAAAACATTTGTCGGGATTCTGCCTGCCAAAAAACCACTTCCTCAGCACAGTGGCCCGGCGTGTGAATAGTTTGCAACTCGAAATCCTGTATAGGAATCACATCACCGTCGACCAGTGTTTTGTCCAGCTCGCAGAGCTCGAAAATATCGCCAACAAAATCACGATATTCAAAGATTTTGTCATACATATCATTGTCGTATCCCAGACGACGAAAAAAATCTTTCTCCATTTCGATTCGCGGTGGCTCGGGCAGATAGTCCGCCACTGATTTATGGATCACTTCATGGCCCCAAATTTCGCAGCCAGACTCCCGCCGAATTCGGGGCGCTTGCCCAAAATGGTCAGTATGGGCATGGGTCAACAGCACCAGAGTAATATCCTTGATACTGAAACCGAACTGGCCAAGGCCCGCTTGCAGCGCCTGCCACGCTACCTCCCTGCCGACACCGGTATCAATTAGCACCAGCTGTTTTGACCCTTCCTGGGGCAAGATCACATAGCTGTTAATGTCGCCCACATCAAAGCCCGTGGGGCTGGGAATACGCACAATGCGGTCGAATTGTTTGACACCTAATTCTTCTTTCATAATCTTTTAGTCACTAAGGTCCCCTTTTTGCAAAACCGGCTTTTAATACAGTCTTTTTTAATAAAAATACCAGACAAGGATAGCTCCTCCATAACTCATAAAAAATGTGGCCCCAGAATTAAGCTAGTGATCCAGGCTAACCACCCCAAAAGCTGCGCCTGGCTCGGGCACCGACAATGAAGCGTAGTGGAGAACCCCACCCCGTTCGGTAATGTCTGCATAGCCGCCATCAGCCAACATATCCAGATGGCCCATCACCTCTGACATTACGGCATATAACTGGCTTTCCCACACTTTGGGAAACAGTTGCTGGGCCACTGCCAGAGGCGATAACGCACCCTTTTTTTCAAGAATCCTGGATATTTTTAACAATCGGCGCTCCGTCGACAATTTGTAACCAGCGATCAGTTCCAGATGATCGTAGATAACATCACCGTGGCTGGGATAAACATACTTAGCATCATAAGGAATAACCTTGTCGGTGGACTGATAATACTCAGTCAGAGCATGAATCCTTTCGTCTTCGGGCGACTCAGGCACATGGAGCAGACAAACCGGCGTTATATTGGTGAGCAGGTGATCACCCGAGAACATCTGTTGGGTCTCGGCCTGCCAGAACACCACTTCTTCGGGGCAATGCCCAGGGGTGTGAATGGTCTCCAGCTCAAAACCCTTGATAGAAATAATATCGCCGTCGCTGAGCTCACGATCCAGCTCGCAGGGCTTATAAACTTTGTGCATATGCTTTCGGTACTTATAGGCTTTGTCATACATTGCATCGCTCAAACCGAGACCATGGAAAAACACTTTTTCGCGGGCGATTTGATCTGCTGTGGGTAGGTAGCGATGAACTGAGGCTTTGATGGCTTCATGACCCCAGACTTCACAACCCGACACTTGTTTAATGCGTGCTGACTGTCCAAAGTGATCGGTATGGCCGTGAGTCAGCAGCAACAAAGTAATATCTTTGATGGCAAAGCCAAACTGGGCAAGACCGGTTTCCAGTGCCTGCCAGCAGACCTCTCGACCAACACCGGTATCAATCAGCACCAGCTCGTCTGAGCCAGGCTCTGGCAAAATGGCATAACTGTTGATATCACCAAAGTCATAACCCGTGGGCGTGGGCAGGCGTACGATACGGCCAAACTGCTTAATACCCGGCTGTTCCCTCATGATCCAGTATGGTCGCCCGCATCCAGAATATTGACAACTTCTACTTCTGCCGCCTGGTAATACTCGGGATAATCTTCTTTAACAATTTCACCGGAAATATCCCAGGCATAACAACCGTTCATCATAAGAGGCATTCCTTCCTCTGCGTCGACAGGCTCCTCATTACCTCGGTGTTTTGCCATCAACTCCATAACGTAGTCACCCCCCATTGTCTGGAAGGCGACCGTGGCGAGTGGGCCTAACAAGTCGCCGATATGGGTACACCCCAACACACCGCCAATGACCTGACGTACGCGTTTGTTCCAGCCCGGCCCCATTTGTAAGCCCACCAGTGCCTGGAAATTACCGAGCACATCGGAACAAACCCCATAGGGCTGCACGTTCATCACTGCCTCAACTTCACGCACAGTGAGTGTATGGTCAACACTCAGGCGGATGGACATATCGTGCACCGGATGGCCGGATCCTACCAGGCCGGTTCTCGGTGCATCATAGGTGTAGGTTTTTGTATCGACAATACGCGCCTCAAGGTCAAATAAGCCATCTTCACGATAGTAGCCCTTGAGGTCGATTTCGCGGGTATGGAGATGTTGGCGGGATTTTGGCGGTGATAAGGGCATAACTTCTTTGCTCTCAAATAATAAAGGTTAAACTAAGGACTGAAACCAGGCGAGGGCTTGATCAAATCAAGCCCTCGGGTATTAAGGTAAATCTAGTGTAGGTATTGAAGTTAAGGTGTGAGCACTACCCTACCCTGCACTTTGCCTTCGTGCAGACGAGCCAGCACATCGTTGATGGCTTCCAGTGGCTGAGTTTCGATATGGGGTGTAATCAGACCCAGACGGGCGAGTTCAAGCACTTCTTTCAACTCAGCTCGACTACCCCAGATGCTGCTGGTGACTTCGCATTCAAGGGGTAGCTTCCAGAATGAATAAGGCAGGGTTCCGCCCGCGATGCCCACCACCACAATCTTGCTACCAATAGCTGCACTGGCTGCGGCATTTTGCAGGGTCGCGTCGTTGCCAACAAAATCCACAATAGCATCAAGGCCTTCGCCGTCGGTGAGGGCTTTTATTTCAGCGCCGACATCATCGCCCTTGCCATCTATGGTGTGTTGCGCCCCGAGCTCTTTAGCCATGACCAGTTTTTCATCGCTAACGTCAATGGCGAACAACTGAGTGGCTGGCGTCAGCGCTTTGGCAATCTGTATGGCCATATGACCCAAGCCACCGACACCGATGATACCCAGGCGCTTGCCTGGCCCTAATTTGGGTACAACTTTTTTGACCGCGCGATAAGGCGTGAGGGCCGCATCGGTCAGCGGTGCGGCTATCACCGGGTCAAGGCCGTTAAGTTTGACCAGATTCCGAGGATGCTGAACTAATAGTTTTTCCGCCCAGCCGCCATCGACCATAACGCCGGGATAAATGGGATTCTGGCAGAGGTTTTCTTCTCGCCGCTCGCAAATTTTACACACGCCGCAACCCCAGGCACCGAACACTGCAACACCATCGCCAACCTCTACTTCGGTGACCAGACTGCCGACTTTTTCGACAATGCCTGCATTCTCGTGACCCAGGGTAATGGGTTTTTTCTTAACGCCGACTTCTCCGTCGATGACATGCAAATCCGAATGGCAAACACCGGCGCCAGATATTTTTACCAGTATATCGGTTGGACCCACTTCAGGTTCAGGAACATCTTCAATGGTGATGGGTTTCCCCACTTCGTAAAAACGGGTGGCTTTCATAAGTTTTCCTCTTGTTTGTTTACTGACTTTTGTTTGTATCATCGTGGCCTAACTTACCCTGGAACAGCAACCAACGTGCAGCAACCAGTGAACAGCAAGGCTAAATTTTCAATTTATAACGATCCCCATCTGGCACCACATAACCTGCGGTTGGCGGCGCAAAATGAGTGCCGATCACCAACACAGGCTTATCAACATAGCGGGCATAAAAATCCCAACGGGTCTGGATTGCTTCTTCGGGATTGTAATCGGCGAAACACTGCCACTCGGGACGCGCCAACTGGCAGGGATGATGAGTCATATCGCCGGTAATGACCGCATCATCACCCTTCGATGAAATACGCACACTGATATGCCCGGCGGTATGGCCATGAGTCGGCTCAAACCAGACTTCATCATTAACCTTGTGATCGCTATCCACCAGATCCGCCAGCCCAGCGTCGACAATCGGTTGCACAGAATCCTGGATCACCGGGCCGAAGTGCTCTTCGTCCGGCTCATCCTTCCAGCTTTCCCACTCGGTGCGACCGAACAGATAGCGCGCATTGGGAAAGGTCGGCACCCACTCGCCATCAACGAGCATAGTATTCCAGCCCACATGGTCGACATGAAGGTGAGTGCAAATCACATAGTCAATGCTTTCTCTCGGAAAACCTGCCGCCGCGAGATCTTCCAGAAAAGGCCCACTACGCATAGCCCAGGCCGGTGTAGTGCGATCTTTATCATTTCCCAGACAGGTGTCAACCATAATCCGCACGCCCTGAGTCTCAATAATCAGGGCGTGGATGGACATCTTCAGCCAACCTTTTTCGTTAACGAAATTTGGTGTTAACCAGGGGATTTCAGCCAGGTTTTCGGGGGTTGCGTCAGGCAATACAAACTTACCCGGCACCGGTGAATCTTCTTCGATGACTTTGGTGATTTTGACGTCGCCGATTTGCCAATCTGCCATGCCTAATTCTCCTTATTCTTAACGCTATTTGACCAGACTTAAGCGTTACGAATCCAGAACCCACCATCAACTGGCATAATCACGCCAGTCATAAAAGAGGCTGATGGCAGCGCGAAATTAAAGGTGCCGTGGGCCACTTCTTCAGGATCACCATAACGGCGCACGGCGACGCGGCGGCGGCCAAAGGTGGCTTTGTCTTTGTCATCGATAAACTCTGTGAGCGAGGTGTTGATGGGCCCCGGACAAATACAATTGGCGGTGATACCTTCCTTGCCCAGTTCCACCGCCATGGATTTAGTA
>QNFP01000171.1 GCA_003645535.1 Gammaproteobacteria bacterium
GACCGGCCCCTGGGGCCATGACGGTGCCTACAACACCCTCAGCGAGGTTGTTGAGCATCATCTGGACGCACTGGCGGCACTGGAAAATTACGCTACCAGTCAGGCGGTGTTGCCTCCGCGAGACGACCTCAGTGCCATAGATTTCGAGATTTATAACGACCCAGGAAGCCCAGGAAGCCCAGGAAGCCGAGCTGCTCTGGCAGCAGCCAGTGAAATAGAGCCTGTCAGCTTAAATGAGCGCTCGTTCGACGACCTGATGGCTTTTCTTCATGCACTGACTGATACAGATAGCCTCGACATCCGCCACACCATGCCAATATCTGTACCGAGCGATTTACCGCTGGCTGATTAACTCGTTAAGCCAGCGGGCTAATAACAGCTTCCTGTTGAGGCACGACTATTCCGGCGCGACTATTCCGGCGTGACTATTCCGGAAGCACGGCGTGCAATACACCCTGTGCAGTCAACGCATCGACTTCATCGGTATTCATACCTGGCAAGTCACCTAGAATGGCCTGATTGTGCTCGCCCAGAAACGGGCTTTCCAGCGGTAATTCTTCAGGGAATTTTGAAAATCGTAGCGGCATGCCGGGGATATCTATCTCGCCAAAACAGCGGTCTGATACCTTGCGGACAACGCGTCGCTCAACAAAGTGCGGGTGCTCCATAGCCTCGGGCACTGTCAGCACCGGGCCGCATTAATGGCAGCCAGCGCTTGTTTATTGCTCATTATTATAATTCTCCGTGATAAGCGCTTTATCTGGAAAGTAGCCAGACTGCAGAAATTCAGGTTTGCAGCATCTTCTGCGCATTTGCGGCGAATTTCTCCGCTGCTTCTTTGTTATCTTCCAGGTTTTCAACCGGCTCGGGGACTGCCACACCGCGCTGGCATGCCGGCCGCGCGCGCATTGCGTGACGCCAGCGCGCCAGATTGTCCAGCCCCTCAACATCAACCCCCGACCAACTATAAGTGCGTGCCCAGCACCAGTTGGCTATATCCGCTATGGAAAAGTCATCGGCCAGCCACTCATTTTCTGCCAGGCGGCGATCAAGCACTTCAAACAGGCGGCGACATTCATGTTGATAGCGATCAATTGCCGGCTGGTACTTTTCAGGGAAATAGCGATAGAACACATTGGCCTGCCCCATCATTGGGCCGATACCACCCATCTGAAACATCAACCATTGTATGACCCTGGAACGCCCCTTAGTATCAGTGGGCATTAAACAACCGGTTTTTTCTGCCAGATAAACCATAATCGCGCCCGACTCAAATACCGCGAAATCATCAGCATCCCGATCAACAATCGCCGGGATTCTGCCGTTGGGACAGATTTTCAGGTAGGCCTCCGATTTTTGCTCACTGTCGCTCAGGCTCAAAGCATGCACTTTATAAGAAAGATCCAGTTCTTCAAGGGTCACCGAGGCCTTCCAGCCATTGGGGGTCGATGCAGTGTATAGATCAATCATAGTTCACCTGTTCGCTTTGGTTAGGGGATTTTTGTCAGCAAGCACAGCAACTGTATCGCCAGAGATCTATTGTGCAACGTAACCGCCATCGACCGGCATGCAATGTCCGGTGACAAATGATGCTTTTTCTGAGCACAGCCATGCGACTGCATGACCAATTTCATTAGGCTGGCCCATACGGCCGACGGGTTCTGCGGCGATCATGGTGTCTATCAGTTTTGAATCGGTACCGGCAGCCGCCACCATCGGTGTTTCAATCAGGCCAGGGCATACCGAGTTAACACGAATGTTTTTCTTCGCAAATTCAATGGCAGCCGATTTGGTCAGACCATTCACGCCGTGTTTGGCAGCTCCGTAAGCGGGTGCATAAGCCGCTGCCACCAGGCCGGCAATGGAAGCGGTGCTGACAATTGATCCGCCAGTACCCTGGTCGAGAAATTGCTGAATTTCGTACTTCATGCACAACCAGACGCCCTTGAGGTTGACGGCAATATTGCGGTCAAAATTCGCCTCCGAGCACATCACTGTATTGGCCATCTTGCCGGAGATGCCAGCGTTATTAAACGCACAATCCAGCTGTCCGTATTGACTGACGCAGGCTTTTATCAGAGCTTCTACTTCGGCCGACTGCGACACATCACAACGAACAAACACTGCATCACCACCCGCCTTTTTTATCATATCGACCGTCTCGTTGCCCCCCTCTTCGTTGACATCAGAGACCACCACTTTGGCGCCTTCAGCACCAAAAATCACGCTGGTAGCCCGACCTATGCCGGAGCCGCCACCGGTAATAACACCGACCTTTCCCTCAAGAATACCTGACATTGTTTACTCCTATAATTTGCTGTTGAGTTTAAAAAACTGAAACTTGTGCGATGTATGCTCCCACAAAAGCTGTGGCCAGTACATCGTCAGGGCGTTGCCCGCTCGGTAATCCGTGTTATCGGCAAGATCGCTAGCGCAGCGATGCACTTTTTTCGGGAATTAAGTACGCCATCAGGGCTCGTAACTATAGATGGGCAGCTCAATACCAGCCACCAGCAAATTGGCTCGACGCAGTGTCCACGGCAGTTGCTGGCGCATTTCAAAGCCCACCTCACGCCAGTCCCGCTCCAGCAACAGGGATACCTGACGGGGTCCCGGCAGGCCACGAGGGTCACAGGCCACACCGCTCGCACAGGTCACCAGCGTTTCCGAAAGCTCGATCATCGGCGCCATAATGGCTTCACGTCGGGCTATGCCGCGCAGTTCCCCCGCCATAAACCTCTCCTCAATCACAACCTCATTATGCAGGTGCTAGCGCAAACCTGATTATGGAGAGCATAGCGCAAACCTGATTATGGTGATGCCACCATATTCACGTCGGCCAACCTTAGACAAGATAATTTGGGAAGCGGAAAAGATTTTTTTGATCGGGTGGAGTAAAACAGAAAAGGGGAGATACTGAGCTAAATCCCGCTACGGCGCAATAGTGAAACTCATGGGGGTGTCGCCATTGATCGACTCAACAGCGTACTAAGGTCACACAAAATAAGCTATCAACAGGCTAATTCGACCAACAGGCAGCCGGGTTTTTAGTGCCCCGCGGGTCGGTAGCTGACACCACCAAAGTTAACGAGGTGCAGTTCACCGGATTACTCGTATCATTGGCCTGGCCACCAGTGGCTGTAGCGGTGATCGTATAGGCAACTGCCGAACCCACGGTGACGGTCATATTGTAGTGGCCTTCATTGGAAGGATATGGTGCCGAGCCGGTGTCATAGCCAATTTGAACGATGGTACCGAAAGTTGTGTGGTTGGCACGATACTTTTCCTGCAAGCTCTGGATATAGAGCAGGGCATCACCGGCGTCAGACCTGCGTGCTTTGCGGATAGAATCCAGAAATGAAGGCAAGGCCACCGCCGTCAAAATGGCGACAATGGCCACCACAATCAACATCTCCATCAAACTAAAGCCACGAATATGCTTTTTTTTCATCAAAACGCCGCCTTGCGGATCAATATTATGCGAATAGATCGCTACGTTGCTATTATTGACGCTACCAGATCACAGGTATTACCGTCCTTGCTCAGCTGGGCAGTCACAGATTGGTAAGCCTCACTAATACTGATATTGGTAAATTCTAGAACAGGGGAGCAATTACCTTTGTTAGACTGTACGGTAATGCTACCCGTCCACGTATCAGCGGCATCAATACTTGTTATCGTACAGGTAAAATATGTATCGCCAGCGTTGCAAACCGGCGAAGGACTGCCTGACCCGCTCACACCGGTAAAGTTGATCCCAGTTCCGGTGGAAACACTCCCTGAAATAATAATGTCATAGTGGGTAGGGGGCGGATCAGTAATCACATCGCCATCGGTACCGCCATCGGTACCGCCATCTGTACCGCCATCCGTGCCGCCGTCGGTACCACCATCCGTACCACCATCCGTATCGCCGTCTGTGCCACCACCAAAGCCACCGCCCGGGTCGAGGTCGCCAGCGATGGCTGCCACCATCAAACGGCTACCTTGATCCGGGTTGTCCCCGCGCACAGCAGATTTGAGGCTTACGGTTTGCGCGACGTTATTGCGGTCTGTCCAGCCCACTATTACTGTCACTGTAGGTGGAGAGGTGCTGGCATCGACGCTCCAGTTGCGAGTGAAAGCAGCGGCAAAATCGGTGCCATTCCCAATCGTATAGGCACCCAGGCCCGAACTTGTAACCACGCGGGTACCATACTCAGCGTGGCTAAGGTAGCTGCGCATTTCGGCAAGTTTTGCCTCACCCAGCGATATCGCCTGGGCTTTAATTTTTGCATCAGCGGTCACGTCCATGGTGGTGGCGTTAAAACGGAACATGCCCAGCAGGCCGACCGCCAGGACTACAAAGGCAATCAACATTTCTATGAGCGTAAAACCCCGTTGATTACAAGGGACTAATCTAGAGCGAATAATCATGACCATCTCCTTTAACTAGTAATCGACAAATGAGCCGGGAATCACCGAAACAAGCTCGTAAGGCCGATTAGGGCCACTAAAAGCATCCAGGTTCTGTTTTATCAGGTCGGTATTGGCATTAAATTTACCCAGGTCTCCTGAGACAGCCACGGTGCCGTGCACATCAGCTGCTCCCCCTCCCTGCAGGTTACAGTCTTCTTTTTCATAAAATACCAGACCATAAATCACCACACCTGCATTCAATGTTGGGCAACCCGCTGATTCTTCAAAATAGATCACCACCTGATCATTGGCATTACCAGAGCTATCTACTGAGTTACTGCCCATAGAAGTGTGCCAGTTACCATCGACACCGCCGGAGAGATAGGTACTGGCATTGCTGCTATCTACGTAAACAAACGCATTGGGAATTTCTATGGCTAGCATTTTAATATCACTTTCACTAAGCGCGGTGCCAAATACCGTCTCGTGGAGGCTGGTGGTGCCGCCATCTACCTCGCCTACCGCTACCGTAATTTCAACACCATTGTCGTTATACGCAGCAAAATGACCCGGATCCAGGCAATCGCTATCTCCATTTACCGTACCAATCGCCAGTCCATCGCTAGGGTGAAGATCCGGCGTTCCCGTTGCCCCCCCTCCTGGGTAAATTGCGATACAGTCTTCTACCAGCAGTGGTGGACCGTTAACAACCGAAGGCGTGAGCAAAGCAGATTTAATGACTTTCACCTTCACGGTTTTGGTCACTTGCGTATCACCCGTAGCGGTGGCGACAGATGTAACCTCAACAACCGCTGGATCAACGCCTGATGGCGTCAACAAGGTATAAGTAAGTTCGTGATCGTACCCATCGACGCCCTGTTGAGTATCCGCCAGATCCGTCGGCGCGGCCGAGGTTCCGGCCCACACTTCTACGTTGCCCATCATCCAGTGTACGGCGTAATCGAGACCGCTGATTGCCGAGGCATAGACCTCTTTGTTGCGCAGATCACTACCGGCAACTTTCTGTTCAAAAAAGGCCGCGCGGCTAACCGCCAACGCACCGAGTATGGATACCACCAACAGCAGAGTGGTGGCCAGCAGCGTCGCCATACCCCGCTGGCGACTGGGCCTACTGGTAAATCGAGTAAATTTAAACCCTTTATTTTTTTGTTGTTTCATAATCACAACTCCCTTTTTCTGGTAATTGTCTTTCTGATAATTATCGCCCCACCCAATACTGGACGTGCGGCGCGTACAATAAACTTACAATACAGTGCTATCTGTACTAATCTACATAACATAAAAGTGGTCGTTCTTGATTTTAACTTCATCACGAATTTCTACCGTCACTTCATCATCCGCAATCAGCTCGCCATCTATTAAGATATTGATTTTGCGCCGGCCAAGACAGGTCTCACCCGCCTCACAGGTACCGTTATTATTACCGGATATTTCATAAACGGTTGAATCTGCGCCATCTAGCTCAAAGCCCAACGCGGTAATCTTGACACTAGCATCGGTAATGCCCTCCCAGGTGCCGGAAGAACAACTAAGGGTATTACCGGATGTGCGCATTTGTATAATATTAGAGTTAAGGCGAAAACCATACAGTTCGGAAGTACCTGTATTTTGGCCTGTGCCCGGCGTACCTGTACCAATCCCCTGAGCACCATCTTCATTGCGGTCATAGCTGTACACAATACAGTCGCAAACTCCACTACTACAGGTGCCACCGAGGGTGACGGTGCCGAATAGCGCCATAGCATCAGTATCGATTCCGGCAGCAAGAGTGGCCGCGCCGGGAGTCCAGGGATCTACGTAGCCAGCGCGTTGTAATTCCCGCCGCATAACATCCATAGTGCCACGCAATTGTTGATTGAGCTGCACGGCGCGTATATTTTCAAGCCCGGAAAAACTGGTATTGGCGACCACAGCGATGACGCCGGAAAGAATAATCAGGCCAATAGCTATGCCGACCATTAACTCGACAATACTGACACCCCGCTGCCGTTTTACTGACAGTGGTTGAGCCGAACGCGAACGCGTCAAGCGCACTGGTTCATCGTGTTTTATGGACATACTACTGAGTACCCCATAGTTCTTGCTCCAGCAGGCGTGCAAATGCGCACCCGACCCATGCTACTCACCACCACACCTAGCTGCCAGTTGCCTGAGCTAAGGATCACTGTACCGGCCCCCGTCAAACCGCGAACCGAATCAAAGGTCGGCCCATTGCCGCTGAAATTTTCGGTGATGGTTACTCTCGGAAACTCCGCGCCAATGACAGTTTGCAACACATCGGTTCCAGCTACATCAACCAGGCATTCATCTGTCGCATTACAATCACAGCCGGTCGTCGCCGCGTAGCCAATGCACCACGCGCTACTGGCACCGGGAGTAATCGAAACGGACAGATCCGTACTGCGAA
>QNFP01000172.1 GCA_003645535.1 Gammaproteobacteria bacterium
ATTCGGTCTGCCAACGAATCGAAGATACCCTGGATAGTGTGGCCGGCCTACGCGAGATCCGCTGCGATGCGCGTGAAAATATTGCCATCGCGACTGCCCAGATGTATGACGGCACGAATCTGGATACCTTCTTCAATGATGTTAAATCCCAGGTCGAGGCCATTACCGGTTTTCCAGACAAGGTGGAAAAGGCTGCCATCATCAAGCTGGAACGGACCGCCAATGTTGCCAGCATAGCCATCACCGGCGAGATGTCGCCACAGGGGCTCAAAGCCTATGCCGAAAGCGTAAAGAGCCGTCTGAAACGGGACCGGCGTATTGCCCAGGTGCGAATTCAGGGGTTTTCTGATCAAACCATGGTCATCGAGCTACCTGCTGGTGTGCTTCAGCGATACGACATCACTCTTTCCGATCTCCGTGCGGCGGTTGAGCGCCAAAGCCTGGACCTGCCAGCCGGCACCTTGCTGACTAAATCCGGCGACATAATCGTTCGCTTCGTTGGGCAACGTAGAACAGAAGAAGAGCTTGCTCAGCTGGTTGTTATTTCCGGTAACAGTGGCGGCCGAGTTCGACTGGGCGAGATTGCCAGGATTGACACACTGTTTGAGCATCCCGAGGATAAGGTGCTGTTCAACGGGCGGCGCGCTGCCTTTCTGGAGATCTCCAAGACCTACGACCAGGACAGTCTCAAGGTTATGGACGCAATCAAGCAAAACCTTGAGCGTGAACGTGCCGTGGCACCCAGGGGTGTCGAGTTGGCGATAAGCACGGATGTGACCAGTAATATCCGTGACCGGCTGCGTATCCTGACCAGTAACGGCATTCAGGGTCTGGTGCTTGTATTTATAACGATGTGGTTGTTTTTTTCGCTGCGCTTCAGTTTCTGGGTCACTATGGGCTTGCCGGTATCACTGCTTGGCGCAGTTTATGGCATGCATGCGCTCGGTTATACCTTGAACATGATGACCCTGGTTGGACTGCTCGTTGCCATCGGTTTGTTAATGGACGATGCCATCGTTATATCGGAAAACATTGCAGCTCAACTGAACCAGGGGAAAAAGTCGCTGGAGGCGGCTATCGATGGGGTTCGCCAGGTGATGCCAGGTGTCCTCTCGTCTTTCTTTACCACCGCCATAATCGTCGGGCCCCTGGCATTTCTGGCAGGCAAGATGGGGGATGTCCTCAAATACATTCCGGCCGTACTGCTGATTACCCTGCTGGTCAGCCTGGTTGAGGCCTTTCTTATCCTCCCCGCGCATCTTAACCACTCGATGAAGCACCTTCACGAGGAGGGACGCTCCCGTTTTCAACAAAAGTTCCAGCAAGGCTTTAACTGGATGCGGGATGTTGTCTTCCTGCCGGTAGTGGAAAAAGTAACGGGCAATCCGCAACTCGCAATGGGTATGATGCTGTTGCTGGTTCTTATTTCCCTGGCAACCCTGCCTGCCGGGATACTCAAGTATCAGGCGTTTCCTGACCTGGAAAGCGATGTGATCCAGGCACGCATAATTCTGCCCCAGGGAACGCCCTTGTCGCGTACCGAAGAGGTAGTCGCCCACCTGGTTGAGGCGCTGCACACGCTGGATGAAGAGTTCACACCCAGACAGCCGCAAGGGCAGTCTCTGGTAAGAAATGTTTCGGTGCTGTTCAATACCAATATCGATGCCCACGAAAGCGGCGCGCAAGTAGCCACGGTCAGTACCGACCTGCTGCCTGCCGGTACCCGCGACGGTAGCGTCAGCGAGATGCTCGGCCGGTGGCGTGTTCTGGTTGGCGAACTTCCGGATGTTATCTCCCTCAAGTTCACCGATAAAGAGCGCGGAATTGCCGGCAAGGCTATCGATCTGCGTATTCAGGGACACAACCTGAAAACACTCAAGGCGGCTTCCGAAGAAATTAAGGCATTTCTCGCAACCATCGATGGCCTGGACGATATATCGGATGACCTGCGTCCCGGAAAGCCTGAGTTTCGGGTTCACCTGAAGGAGAGTGCAGGCGTGTTCGGTATCACCGCGCGAGCGTTGGCGGATGAATTACGGACGGCGATTTATGGCAATACCAGCCTGGAAGTATTGCGCGGTTACGAAACCTATGCCCTGACGATCCGCCTAACCAGCGCTGATCGCGATAGTCTCGATGACTTGCTTGCCCTCAGGCTGCGTGCACCTGACGGGACGCTGGTGCCGTTAGGCGCAGTGGCCGATATCGAACAAAGCCGTGATTACGCACGTATTCACAGAATAAACGGGCAAAGAACCGTAACGGTTCAGGCGAGCCTCGATACGGCAAAAGCCAACGCACGAGAAGTCATGGGTCTCCTGTCCAAACGCTTCCTCCCGGGTTTGAAGGGACGTTATCCCGATGTGCGCTTTGTCTCTCAGGGGCAGGATAAGGAGACTGCAGAAACGGGCAGCTCATTACAAATTAACCTGCTGGTCGGTTTAATAGGGGTCTATTTGATTCTGGTATTGCAGTTCCGCAGCTACATTCAGCCGCTCGCCGTCATGCTGGCGATTCCGATGGCATTTATCGGGGTGGTATGGGGGCATCTTGGAATGGGGCTCAATCTCACCATGCCCAGTTTGATCGGACTTGCGACACTGGCCGGAATTGTTGTCAATGACAATATCCTCCTTGTCGGTTTTATAAAGGATCGATTGCGGGAAGGTATCGATGTGAAAACGGCAGCATGGTTGGCCGCCAAAGACCGGTTCCGTCCTATTATGATCACATCATTAACTACACTGGCCGGCTTGCTGCCTTTATTGACTGAGACAAGTACCCAGGCACAGATTCTCATTCCTCTGGTTGCCAGTCTGGCCTTTGGCTTGTTGACTGCGACTATAGCCTCACTTTTCTTCGTTCCTGCATTCTTCGTCTTTCTTGACGAGTTTCAGTTGCTGAAGATTAAAGGCTAATTTTTAAATTACACCTGTGTTGAGAACTGTTGATTAAACAGTCGGTAACAATTTTAACGTACCTTACTCGACGCTTTTCGTGGAGGTGAAATACAGCCAGAGAAATCCCGTAATCCCGGCCAGGGCCGAGGCTATCAGAATCCCCGTTTTAGCGATAAGCAGATCATTGGCATGTTGGGCAAAACCCAGCTCTGCAATAAATATAGACATGGTAAAGCCGATACCCCCCATCAGCGCTACACCGACCATATGATTGAAATTGAGACCCGGCGGAAGTGTGGTCAGTCCAAGTTTCACCGCCACCCAGGAGAAACCCGCGATACCGATCAATTTTCCAACGACCAGGCCTCCAATAATACCGACTGAGACCGGGTGGGTGACAACACTGCCAAAAGAAGCCCAGTCAATCGGAACACCGGCATTGGCTAAAGAAAAGATGGGGATGATGATATATGCCGATGGCAGGTGCATTTTTTGTTCCAGCATCTGCGCAGGCGCCTGCACCAGCCGCACACCTTCACCCAGGGCCCGAACCCGGGCGCGTACCTCGTCATTTATAACGATATTCTTTTCGTGTTGGTAGGACTGCTTGATCTGCTCGACCAGGTCGCTCATCTGCGTCAGGAAACGAACCGGGTCATACTTCGGGCGCATGGGAATAGTGAAGGCAAGAAAAATACCCGCCAGCGTTGCATGCACACCGCTTTGCAACATGGCTACCCAGAGCACCAACCCCAGCAGCATATAAGGCAAAGCACTGCGAATACCACCGAGATTCAATGCAATCAGTACCCCTAGCATGACGATCGCGGTAGCTAAGGCCGGGATACTTATTGTTTCTGTATAGAACAACGCGATGACCATCACGGCACCCAGATCGTCCACAATTGCGAGGGCCACCAGGAAAGTTAATAAACTGCTCGGTATCCGCTTACCCAGTAGCGCCAGGGTTCCCAGGGCAAAGGCAATATCGGTTGCCATCGGTATGCCCCAGCCATCGAAGGTATGTCCCTCGGGATTGATGATTATATAAATAAGAACCGGTACCACCATACCGCCTATGGCTGCGATTATAGGCAGTATTGCCTGTTTTGGATCGGCGAGCTCACCCACCAGGATTTCTCGTTTCAGTTCCAGCCCGATGACGAAAAAAAACATCGCCATCAGTCCATCGTTGATCCAGTGATGTACTGATTTTGATAATTGGAATCCCGGTAATCCAATGGTAAATGGCGTTTCCAGGAAGTGATGATAGGCCTCGCTCAACGGACCGTTGGCAATATACAGCGCCACGACCGCACACAGCATGAGCAAGATGCCACTGGTGGTCTGGCGATGAATGAACTCTTCCAGTGGTGTCAATACGCGATCAAACGCCTTTTCCCATGGCGCGCTATAGTCTTTTTCAGTCAGTTTGTTCATTCACCATCTCTATATAAATAGCAGATCAAGGGATTAGCCCAGTTTTTGAGTCTCGACATGCTCAGCAAAACCTGCCCCCGCTTCAGTGTAGAAATTGAACACGGCAGTCGCCCCCGCCTGTTGTAGTCTTTCCATCTCGTCTGGAAACCTTGCTATTGCGGCAATACGGCCACCAAAAGATATGGCCTGTAGTTCCGCCAGGGCATCCAGATTGGCCTGCAGATTTGGCAGGGCCAGCATGACGAGTTTAAACCTGTGGTCTTGCTCGATCAGGTCCCAGAAGTCCGCGTCGCTGGGATCACCCTGTAACACCTTGCGTCCCATCGAGCGCTGATGTTTGATTAACTCGGCATCAAAGTCCACACCGATCACGGTTTCGCCATGGAGCTCTCGCATCTTGTCATAGGCTCCGCTGCCGACTCTGCCCATACCAAAGATGACGATGGTTGCGCCGAGTGTATCCAGCAGCAGGTCATCTGCAAGCCTCTCTTTACGTTGAAACCTGCACCAGAAATGCCTGTAGGAGCTGTAGATTTTATCATCACGGTCATTTAACCACGAGGCAACAATAAAAGAGGCCGAAAGCGCGATCGCAACAACCACCAGCCATTCACCATCTACCCAGCCATTGGCGACGCCAATGGCCACCACGATCAGGCCGAATTCACTGTAGTTGGTCAGGTTCAGAGTCGCTAGCAGGGCTGTCCGTGCGCGCAATTTAAAACGGGTCAGCAGCGCGAAATAAAACGCGGATTTAACGAAGATGAAAGGTACCAGCAAGAGCCCGATGATCAATGCTTCCAGCGAGAGTTGACCTGTCATGCCGATGGTGAGGAAGAACCCCACCAGGAACAGGTCCTTGAAACCCAGCATCGATTTGGCCATTTCGGATGATTTGGCATGAGTTGATATCAACACACCCATGATGAGTGCCCCCAGGTCATCCTTCACGCCGCCCAGCTCGAATAACTCGGCCCCGCCCAATGCCAGCACCAGGCCATACATGATCAACAGTTCACCATGCCCGCTTTTTTGCAACAGGTGATGAAACAAGGGGCGTAGAGGAATCAGTAGAAACAGCAGTAGCGCCCAGGGCGACGGGATTTTATTCATGGATACCGCAATAAAAACCACCGCGGCTACATCCTGCATAATCAGAATGCCGATGGCGATTCGTCCATGTACGAATTTCATCTCGCCCTTGTCTTCCAGGGACTTGACCACAAAGACTGTGCTGGAAAAGCTCAGGGCAAAGGCAATAAATAGTGACAGTCCAAGATCCAGCTCAGCAAAGAGCGGCACATTTACCATGGCCAGGGCAAAAATAGCCACCCCAAACAGGGCAACAAGAAGGGACATATGTATCACAGTCACAGACCAGACCTGCGGTCTGATCAATACCGTTATATTTAGCTTCAGGCCGACGGTAAACAACAGCAGCGTGATACCCAGATCAGCAAGCTTCTGCAAGGTCTCGCCGCTGGTGAACCCCAGGTAATTGAGCAGGAAACCGGTCGCCAGAAACCCAACCAGCGGCGGCAGGCCAATCTGTCTTGCCAGAAAGCCCAGGGCAAAAGCCAGCGTGATCCAGGTAACATCACCCAGTGCTATGGCAACCCATTCGAAATCCATGCTGTTTTAATTCCTCAACCCGTTTTGTGAGTCAAACCTCTATCAGGAAGCAAGCCCCGCACGGTTAGAAAGGTGAGCAGTAGCCTGGTCCTTTTGGTCTATATTTTTTACTACTGCAGGTATAATCGATTATAAAGTGGAAAGCATAAATTACTATTGAAGTTTCGCTGTCAGCGTACGAGGTGTTTAAAATGAATAACGAAAATGACGAAGACCTTTTTGGTGAGCCCGGGCATGAACTGGCAAGTGAGTCAGATGATCCATTTATGGGCTTTCTTCACAAAATTATACGGATCGCCGTAAAGGTACTGGCGGTATTAATGGTCGCCGTCATTGTCTGGGGCATCGGTGATGTCATCTATGTCTTATATCAACGTCTTGTCCAGCCGCCTTTTTTACTGTTGAGCATAAGCGATATCCTGGCGACATTTGGTGCCTTCCTTGCTGTATTAATTGCCATCGAAATATTTATTAATATCACCCTCTACTTAAAGACTAACGTTATTCCAGTCCGGCTGGTTGTAGCAACCGCGCTGATGGCAATCTCACGGAAAGTTATTATTTTTGATTTTGAAAAGATCACTCCACAATATGTACTGGGCACAGCCGCTGTTGTTTTGGCTTTAGGGATAACCTACTGGCTTATTACGAGAAAATCCGCAGTGTCCTGAGTATGCAGGTATCAAACTAACCACAGCTCGAAGCAGAGCGTTGTTTCGACAAGTGAATGCTGACTCAATATGAATGAAGGATCCAGCGATAGCGGCAATCCGGCAAGCGATGAAAATCGTTTCAGCCTGACGCGACGTCAAATTGTTACGCTGGTCGCTGCACCGCTGCTGGCGATAC
>QNFP01000173.1 GCA_003645535.1 Gammaproteobacteria bacterium
TCGTCACTGTCAGAGAAGCATTTGTTATTTTAGCGGATACCTGATATTGCTCAGTGGCGCAACAAGCAAATCATCTCCTTCAGATTAGCGCCTGGGTAATTGGCGGCGCGTCAGCGGACGTCCGATTGACCGACTTGTTAAGCTGGGCTACACTCCGTTATAACATTTGTTATAACGTAACTGGAGTGCCTGGCATGTTAAAAGTTAAAGTTACTACCGTTGGAAATTCAATGGGGATTTTGCTGCCAAAAGAAGCACTTAGCAGGATGAAAGCCTCTAAGGGAGATACTTTGTACATGGTAGAAACCCCCGATGGATACACTCTGACACCATACCAGCAAGACTTTGGAAAACAAATGGAAGCCAGCGAAGATATCATGAAGCGGTACAAGAACACCCTTCGTGAACTCGCTAAATGAAAGAACCCACCTGGATAATTAACGAAACTGTACTCCCGGTCCATTCTTTGCTGCTTGCCGAACATGGTGGCGGTGTTGGTATTCGCGATGAAGGGCTACTTGAATCAGCTCTTTCCAGGCCGATACAAAAATTTAGCCATGAACCTAAACCATCAATTTTTGAACTAGCCGCCTCCTATAGTTTTGGGCTTGCAAAAAACCATCCTTTTGTCGACGGCAACAAGAGAACTGCATTTACAGTTGGTACGCTGTTTCTGGAACTAAATGGGTACCGCTTAACAGCACCTGAACCTATAGCTGCCGTAGCCTTTGAAGATTTAGCATCGGGAAAGCTATCAGAAAGCGAATTAGCTAATTGGTTCGAAGAGCATTGCAGTAAAGCTTCACGCCTTTAGCAAGCGCCGTGCTTTTTTGCGGTCGCCTTGGCTAAAATTGTTATACCCATTTACTCGTAGTGACTCCATAAACGGAGCACCTTAATTAATTTTTCTTTTTCTAATACCTGGTAAACAAGACGGTGTTGAATATTGATACGCCGACAATAAGCCCCAGAAAGGTCACCCACTAGTTTCTCGTAGGGTGGTGGATTTTGATACGGGTCGGCTTCAATAATAACTAGCAACTCCTGGGCTTTATTTTTAAGCTCAGAGGAGGCTAGTTTTCGAGCATCCTTTTGCGCTTGTTTGGTGTAATAAAGCAGCCACATTACCAGCCTAGCTCTTGATCGCAATCATCTAGCTCAGCAGCCATTCCCTCCTGGATAGACTCCCTCATTCCAGGGACTGACAAAAGATGGAGGGTTTCATTAATCGCTCTCCAGTCTTCCTCAGCAAGCAGAACGGCGTTACCCCTTTTCCCAGTAATAACAATAGGCTGGTGCGTATCTGTGGTTTCGTCGATGAGGGCATAGAGCCTGGATCGTGCCTCAGTAGCATTTAACGTAGTCATAGTTCACCTCCGATCCACAGAGCGTACGCAAATACGTACGTTGCGTCAACGGGTTTTTGAGGCATAACGTCTAGGGTAAATCGCGCATGAAGCAGAGCGAAGCGCCGCGTAATGTCCATTTGATGTGGCTTGTTATATTTATTCCCAGCCTAATAAAATCACGACTTATAGGGTCGGAAATATAGGGTCAGGAAATATAGGGTCAGGACTAGATTCGATGCCTTCGAATTAGTGGTACAGCAGTGAGACGAACTCGATTGATTTTCATCAATCCCCACTATGATCCATTGCATTACAGCGTTGGCACGTTTTCTAATAGCCACCCCCGCGCGGTTTTATCCCTCTTGCTGAAAAGGCAACTTAACCCCAGACTTTTCCAAAGCGCGCCGCGCCTAATTACTGCACCTGTTTAAACCTATGCAGCAAGCGCGGATTCATCGCAAACAGGATCACGCTTGCCGTTGGCAGGTAGCTTGCGGGAACCAGGCTTGACCTCGCCAGGACCTGGGAGATCCAGCTCCCTGGCCCATTCACGCATTTGCGGCAAGACATTTTCGCCGAGCAATTTCATACTCTTCATGGATTCTTCGTGGGTAGTTGGGCCGCCTTCGATATGCCATACCGCGAAAATACCTGGACGCAGGGTCTCCATAATATTTCTGATTTTCACCAGGCAAGTCTCGGGTGTACCAGTAATTATTTGCCGATTACGAATCAAGTTCTCGTAGAGCACCTCGGTATTATATTTTTTCATTTCGGGAACATTGATTTCTTCACTGGCATCTTTACCAGAAACAACGGCTTCGTTGGTTTCCGGATCTGTCAGTGCATAAGCCATACGTTTGGTAGCTGCTTTGGAGTTGTAGCCAGCGGGAAACATCCACTCGGGCCGCGCAAAGGCGGGTTGGCCACCACCATAAACGTAGTTTTTACCAAGTTCGTAGGCTTCTTCATCGGTATCGGCACAGACAATTTTTTGCAGATAGCCAAAGCATTCCGGGCCAGCCTGATAACCTTCTTTCGCAGCGGTATCTGCATAAAGGTTCCACATCTCCATGGTCGGCGCTAAAAACGTCGCCAGGGCAAAGTATGAATATCGGTTACGCGCTGCAAATTCTGCGGTTTCGGGGCTAACCAGGCTCGGAATCCATGTTTCCGGAATGGGTTTCTGAATGGGTTTCACCCAGGGGTTTACATGACGATATTCATAATGCTTGCCTTCGTAGCGCCAGGGGCCGTCTTTGCTCCAGGCTTGCATAATAAAATCATGGGCTTCGTCGAAACGCTCGCGGTTATAGGTAGGATTGATGTTGTTGGCTAATTGCTCGCAACCCGCACCACGCACCCAACCGGTGACCAGGCGACCGCCGGATATCATATCGATAGTGGCCAGTTCTTCAGCCAGCCGCAATGGATCGGCGACGGGCAGGGGGTTTCCCATTAATGCTATTTTCACCTTTGACGTAATGCGCGCCAATATAGACGCTTCTACATCCATCACTCCACCCATGGTGAAGGGATTGGCATGGTGTTCATTAAGCATGACGCCATCAAAACCAATCTCCTCGGCGTAGAGTTTTTCATCGAAGTAACGATTAAACAGTGCCCCGCCCTTAACAGGGTCGAGAAACTTATTGGACACACCAAAAAAACTCGAATTTTTGATCACTTCTTCTTCGGGAATATGTGCGTAGGGCCGTTCGGTAAATGTTGTTATATGCATTATTGTATCTCCTGAATCTAAGTATTCATCTGCCGGGCTGATTCTTATCAGTTAAGACAGTATGGCGTTAACCTCGGCAAGGAATTTATCAGTTTGCTCTATTTCCGGACGATGACCACAAGCTTGAAAGGTCACCAATTTCGAACCCGCGATCGATTTTTGATAAACATCCGCGGTACTGAAAGGCACGATCTTGTCCTCGTCACCCCATAAGATTTTTGTAGGCAGATCTTTCACCAAACCAAGACGCTGACTGAGTGCCGGATTGTTCATATAGGGCTGCCAGGCAAAACGTGCCGATTCTGCCGTCGCATCCTGAAAGCCTTCAAACTGTTCCGGCGTGACTTCACCACCAAACAGATCGGCAAATTCAGGGGTCGTCTCAGCATTACTGACGCTGCGCCCGATGTAATCGCTAGTGAGGTAATAATAGATATCGCAAATCTCACCACTGGGCGGCTTGATGCCCATGGGCGCAACCAGAGTAAGGGACGAAAATTGAGCAGGATTTTGCGCAGCCATTTCAGCGGCAATCCAACCACCGAGACTAAAGCCAATGACATCAGCACCAACCCAACCTTGCTCGACCATGACCTGGGCATAATAATTTCCCAGATCACCGATGGTTAGCGCCCAGGCAATGCGTGGTGAAACGCCGAAGCCAGGGTGTTGCGGTGTTATCACCGTGCGGGTAAGAGCCAGCTCTTGCTTCCATTTCAACCAGCCGGGATCACCCAGCTCTTCGCTAAAAACCAGCAGTGGTTTGCCGCTACCTCCTTCGGTGAATGCCAGCTCAGAACCGGCAGCGGTAATTGTCTTTGTTGTCCACTCATTAGTCGCCAATGCTTTTCTCCTAATAACTCGCAGTTTGTTATCAGCCTATATTTTTTGGCATTTTAGTCGACCAACTAATATAAGCCAGAACCCCCAAAGGACACTCTGTGAATCAGGCAGCGTTCTCTTTATATTCCCACTTTTTAAGGGCAGGTAAGGCCTCTTCGGCAAACAATGTCATGCTTTGCTTCGCGTAGTCGTAATCCATACCCGCATAGGTAAAGAAACAATTCAGCTCAATTGGTCCCACGATGTCTTCAATGGCCCGAAGTTTTTCCAGACATTGATCCGGCGTACCGTAAATTTGCTGTTCGACATATTGCTCCGTAACCCGGTCAGCATTTTCACGCATGGCGACCGCCGAACGACCATAGTGCTCATAGCCTTTAATACTATCGAAATGCTCACCTTTCATTTCGTAATGTTTCATGGCCGACTCCCAGTAATCGCCCATATATTTAAAGGCCATATCTTTGGCACGACCGGGATCTTTATCACAATAGGTGAAAATGTTGGCTGAGGTGGCAGGTGCGGGTCGATTGTGCTCCTTCTGGAATAGCTCTCGATACAGGCGAATATCTTTGGCGCGCTGCTCCCACGGCCCTACTGCAAACGTCATCATAGTCCCGCCCAGGCGCGCCGCGTGAGGCACGGTATCTGGCGACATGGACACAATATAGGTGCGGTCCTTATAGCTTCTAACCGGCTTCGGACGAATATCCACGGCGATCTGGTCAAAAAATTCACCGTGATGTTCTGCCATAACCCCGGTTTCCAGGGCGTTGAGAATCATCGGCGCGGCTTCGTTAAAACGATCTCTCGATGAGGACATATCGACACCAAAACCGTCATATTCGACCCGACCCAGGCCGCGACCCAGGCCGACAATCACCCTGCCATTGGACAGGTTATCGAGCATGGATAAATCCGTCGCGATACGCAGTGGGTCCTTATGCCAGGGCAGTATCATCGCCGCTGTACCCAGCTTAATGGTACTGGTCACAGCCGACATATAGGTCAGGAACTCAATGGGATTGGGACACATGGTGTAATCAGTAAAATGATGCTCCACCCCCCAGATTGAGTTAAAACCCAGGGGCTCAGCCATTTTGGCCACTTCGATTTCGTTCTGGTAGACCTCAAGGTCTGATAAAGGTTGATTGTGGCTACTCTGAAAAGCCATGACGACGCCGACGTCCATACATACTCCTTACAGTTTTAGTTAATGACAGAATTTCAAAATAAAATACGGTCGCCGATTCTGCCATAATGCAGGGTCTTTACCTAATTTGACTGATATCTATCATTGACACTTTGAAGCATTGACACTTTGAAGCGCGTAGGTCAGAAGCCACATAACAACCCATCCAAACAGTCGAGTAACACAGCATGTAACACCCGTTACAGGTCAAACTGGCCAAAAAGGCCTTCGCCCATATCGATGCCGACAGCACCGATCTCGGCACCATCAGGATAATCAGCAGTTAACCGAAAATAACTACCTGGACACAAGCTATTCATGGACTGGATAACATTAACCGCCAACTGGTTTAGAGAAAACGAGTCGGTGTTATCGGGCATTGCGGCCCTGGTAGCGATTGTCGGCATACTGCTATCGCCACTGGGCGGTAATATCAAAGCGCTTTTTTCCGGAGCTAAGCCCAACACCGAGGCCCAACAAAGTCCTGAAACTAAACCTGGGCCCTCTCTGGATGGCCCGGGCAGACCAGCGGGTAAACCGACTATTTATATCGAAGCGTTTACCGGCAGCTCCGAAGCAGCCAGCACGCTTGCCCTCGAACTCTACGAAGAAGTGCGGCGCGGTGGCAAATTTTACTGGCAGCATCCTGGTTTCAGACATCGCACGCGCCAGCTATATCGCCCGCGTCAATGTGCTACTCACCGGCTCACATTGTCGGACCACCGTGCTCATGCAGGACCTCAACAGTAACGAGGATTTTCTGTCGGAACGTTTTGAAGCAGATATCGATGATCGACTGGAAGCCATCGACCAGCTTGGCGCACAATTATCAACAGCCATCAGGTACGGCATAACCATTCATCTACAAACGCTGCAGGGCGATGATACTCAGGCACTGTTGACCCGTATGGCGATGAGATTAGCCCGTTCGGATGAAAATCTTTACAAAGAAGCGCTGACCCTCGCAGAAGATGCGCAGGCGGAACATGCCAACGATTCAATGTTTCAAGCCATCTATAGCCGCTTGTTGTGGGGAGCGACAAGGTTTGCTTATCACCCACTCAGTGATGAGCAAATAAGCAAAGCTGAATCGGCCGCCCGAAAAGCAGTCGCGCTAAATGATCGCAGCGATTTTGCGCATGTGTGCCTGGGGACTCAGTTACTCTGGGCTAAACTTGATTTTGCTGGCGCGAAACGCAGTTTTTTGCGCAGTCTTGAGATCACACCGCGCTACCACTTCGCTTAGGCGGGTCTGGGTGAGATCGAGATATATAGCGGGGACACGGCAAAAGGTATTGACCTGTGTAAGCAAGAACTGAGATCGCCAATATTGAGAAATGGCCGCCATCATGAAGTCATCGCCGCAGGCGAAATCAGACTGGGCGACTACGCTGCAGCCATTGAAATGGCCGAAGACGCCATCCACAAATTCGGCGATGCTACGCCGACGCTTATTGTGCTCGCTGCCGCTGCGGGCCTTGCGGGTAACGATCAAGTTGGTTCTCATACCGTCAATTCATTAAAAGAAAAACATCCTGAAATCGCTATCGACACCATGCGCCGCTGGCCCTACAAAGACGATGCCGATTGGGAACTATTTGTTAGTGGTTTAAAAAAAGCGGGGTTGCCATAAATTAAGCTAAACTGGCCTGTAGAAGAACTATAACCTGTAGAAGAA
>QNFP01000174.1 GCA_003645535.1 Gammaproteobacteria bacterium
CCTTCATTTATTTATGTAAGGATCATGCTATTTAAATGTTCTGGTATGTAAATGTTCTGGTATGTAAATGAACTGGCGCTCTATATCGATTTTTATTGCTTATAAAGTATCGAATACACGTTCGGCAGCATCGAGGGTAAATTGAATATGAGTCTCCGTATGGGCTGCTGACATAAATCCTGCTTCGTAGGCCGCAGGCGCCAGGTACACGCCTTGTTCGAGCATGCCGTGGAAGAATCGGTTAAATCGCTCGGTATCGCAGGCCATAACTTGTGCAAAGTTACTTACAGTCGGGTTGTCTGTGAAAAACAGGCCAAACATGGAACCTGCATGATTGGTGGTGAAGTCGATGCCCGCTGCCAGAGCTCGTTTACGCAGGCCATCGACCAGCATCAGTGTGTGTTTGAATAAATTGTCGTAAAAGCCGGGCTCACCAAGTTTGCCAAGGGTAGCAATGCCGGCGGCCATCTTCACGCGATTGCCAGACAATGTGCCCGCCTGATAGACGGGGCCGAGTGGGGCTAATTGATTCATTATGTCGCGTTTGCCACCAAAAGCGCCTACCGGCATGCCGCCGCCAATGACCTTGCCAAGAGTGATCAGGTCGGCATCGATATCATAGCGACCAATAGCCCCCTGGGGGCCAACTCGAAACCCGGTCATCACTTCGTCGATGATCAACAAGCTGTCATGGAGGTTGCATTGTTCACGTAAAGCTTCCAGGAAGCTCGGCTGCGGAGGGATGCAGCTCATATTACCAGCGACGGGTTCTACGATGACGGCTGCTACCTGCTTGCCAAACTCGGTGAAAGCTGCGCTCACGGCGGCGTTGTCATTGTAAGCAAGCGTAATCGTATGATCGGCCAGACAGGTCGGTACGCCGGGCGAGCTGGGTACACCGAGGGTTAATGCTCCCGAACCAGCTTTCACCAGCAGCGAGTCCGAGTGGCCGTGGTAACAGCCTTCAAACTTGATAATTTTGTCTCGGCCGGTATAAGCGCGGGCCAGGCGGATGGCGCTCATGGTTGCCTCGGTGCCGGAATTCACCATGCGCACCATATCCAGTCCGGGTACGCGCTCACAGAGCATATCGGCCAGTGTAGTTTCAAGTTCGGTAGGTGCGCCGAAAGTAAGTCCTTTGTCCAGTTGCTCGCGGATGCTGGCTAACACTGCGGTGTCACCATGACCCAGAATCATTGGCCCCCAGGATTGTACGTAATCCACATAGCGCTTGCCGTCTGCATCGTACAGGTACGGCCCTGATGCGCGTTCAAAAAATATTGGCGTGCCGCCGACAGCGCGAAAGGCGCGGACCGGTGAGTTGACGCCGCCGGGGATATGCTGCTGCGCGGCAGCAAACAAAATTTCTGACTGACTCATAATCTCGTTACGTCGATAAAAAATAGAGGCGCTATTATCGGTGTTTACGGCGAGCCGTCAAAGCCATGCGTCTCGAAAACGACCGCCAGGAAAAACTATCACCAGGAAAATTGTTTGTTGGCCTCAACCTGCCAGACAGTGTTCATAATTTTCCAGGCGATAATGCCAGAGATGATATTGCCGGCTGCAAAGCCGTAGAACAGGCCGGAGAGAGCGCCAATTTGTCCGCCAAGATAGGCCAGCGGCAGATTGATTAGCAGTAATCGACATACGGTTATTAACAGTGCAGTTTTCGGCCGCTTGAGTACGTTCAGCGCCACCATCACCAAAATCGCGACCGCCTGGGCACCATAACTGAAAGGGACTACCCATAAATAAGTGCTGATAATATCGACGACCTGTTGGCTGTTACTAAACGCAGAACCGATAGCCGTCGCACTAAACAGCATTAAAATCCACACGACTACTTGAAAGATAATGCTGAATCGCAGTGCACCGAACAGTGCGTAGTGGGCACGATCCGCCCGTCCCGCGCCAATATTCTGGCCAATAAACGTCGGTAAGGTCGAAGAGAGTGCAAATACCACCAGCAGGCACAATGCTTCTATACGCGCGGCCACTGTAAATCCGGCAACTGCTTCGGCACCATACCGGGCCACCATGGCCGTTAGTATTGCCGCCGCCAGCGGTGTCATTAAGTTGGCAAAAATAGCTGGAATGCCGATGGTCAACAATTGCTGCCAGTTGCTCATTAAGATATCGCGGCGAAATTTGCCTCTTAAAATCAGTTTTTCCTGAACGCCGAGCACGTAGTCTGATGCTGCAAAGGTGATCAACCAGGCGACGCCGGTCGCCAGTGCTGCTCCACCCATGCCGAGGCCGGGTAAAGGGCCATAGCCAAAGATAAACAGCGGATCGAGCAGGCCATTTGACACAGCCAACAGGGTAAGGATAGCCCCTGATTTTGCTGGGCTACCAATTGCGCGCAAAGTGGTGTTGCCGGTAAGGGTTAGCAACATGATGGGCACGACCGGCAGCCATAACACTGCAAACTCCATAGTGTGTGTATGTACGTCACCTTCCGCGCCCATGAGCCGGAACAGTGAGGCCATAACGAAATAAAGTGCTACCTGTAGAGTGATGCCCAGCACGATAATCAGGAGCCGACTGTCGGTGATCAATCGAGCCGCTAAAGCAATTTTTTGCTCGCCAAAATAGCGCGACACCAGCACCGACAGCGCCATGCCGATACCGATACCAATGCTGTTTACCCCGTAGGTGACCGGCAGTACGAAGCCGAGTGCAGCCAGTTGGTTAAGGCCGAGCTGCCCGATGAAGTAGGCATCGGCGATACCCAGTAACATGAGCGCGATGATGCCGCCTATCATCGGCGCGGTGAGGCGCAAAATAGTGCTGGCTACAGGCGCAGTGACTATAGCCTCGGTGCGAGTGCTGGCTGTAGTGGTATTCATCAAGTCACTGGAATGGCCGCACTACCACCATCACCACAATGCCGGCTAATAATGCGACGGGCATTTCGTTAAACCAGCGAAAAAAAACATGGCTGCGGTGATTGCGATCCTCGCGAAATTGCACAAGAAAATACCAGCATGCGCCGTGGTAGCCGACGAGGAGCAACACCAGGCAGAATTTGACTAAAAACCAGGGTTGGCTTAGATAGTATTCCGGTGCCAGACTGAGCAGCCATATACCGAAGCACAGAGAGGCCACCATCGCAGGCGTGGCGATGCCACGGTAGAGCTTGCGCTCCATAATTTTGAAACGCTCAGTACTGATAAAATCTTCAGCCTGGGCGTGATACACGAAAAGTCGGGGTAGATAAAACAGTGCAGCGAACCAGCACACGACGCTGATAATGTGCAGTGCTTCTATCCACTCATGGGGCATAAATTGACTCCGTATCGCTATTGCCCGGCTGTATTACCTGGCTGTGGTTGGCCACCCGGTGGGCTTATGGTACAGCCGTTGGTTTGTTGGCGGCCTGATTATTGGCCGTCTGCCCATAAGTCCGGCTATATTTCCAGCTATTGATAATAACGATCGATACGTTCCTGGGTAATGATACCCGCGATGTCCGGTGTGAGGGCGGGTATCGCCTGTGTTACGTAGACAGCATAACCGTTTTTTTGCCGTATTAGTTTCATGGCTTCGTGCAGTGTAGCCCGTGGATGGATGGGGTACAGACGCCAGCGTTCAGCGGGGATTTCCAGCAGGTCTACAGTCTGCTCATGTTCAGGTTGTTGTTCTAGAGTTTGTAGGTAGCGGGATAAATCTGCAGCGCGGAGGAGGTATTTTTCGTTTTGCCGGTCACCGTCGATATCCGCTATAGCTACCCATTCTGGATGGCTTTGTAGCAAGGTCTTGCCATCACTCTGGGGTAAATATCGAGAGTGAGCAATAAAATCACTGGTCATTACACTGGTTACCCCGATCCTGTTTAGCGCCTGCGATATCGGAGAGGACGGCTGGCTGATTTGCTGGCCAACAAGGAAAAGTCCGGGCAGGCGGCTGACCATGCGTGCGGTGATGCAGGAAATGACGATCACCAGCATGCCAGGCAATAAAATGTGCGGGTTATAAGTAAGTTCGAGCAAGGCGATCAGCGCGGCTAATGGTGCGTTTAGCACGCCAGCCATCATGGCACCCATGCATACAGTGGCATAAAATCCGATAGCCGCCGATTCGCTGGCGTTAAATGAATTGCCAATAATACCCAGGCAACCACCCAGGCAGGCGCCAATAATCAGTGTTGGTCCAATACTTCCGCCGGGAATGCCCAGGGCTATGGTTGTTGTCGAGGTTAGTAACTTGGCGACAACTATTGTCAATAGCAGGGTGAGCCCTATGTCGCCACGCATTGCTAATTCCAACGTGTCGTAGCCAATGCCCATCACCTGAGGTACGAGGACGCCTGCGCTACCGGCGATCAGTCCAGCGCCAAGCATACGTAGTGGCAATGACCACTTTCGCAGGCGGAGCGTGTAACGGTGGAGGCTTAGCATAGCGGCGCTGGCAAGCCCCACGATAACCCCACACAGAGCAAGAAATGGTAGTTCAAGCAAAGACACCATGGCCAGTGAAGGGATATCAAACGCAGGGGTGTTGCCAAAAAAGATTCGGCTGGTGACCGCACCGCAAACAGCAGCAAGAATGACAGGGATAAACCCGGTGATGGTGTATTCCATCAGCACTACTTCCATTGCCAGGATAACGCCAGCTAGCGGGGTGTTAAACGAAGCAGCAATTGCCGAGGCGACGCCACAGCCGACCAGGATGCGGAGGCTGTTATTGGGTAATTTGAACAACTGTCCAAGCAGGCTGGAGCTTGCTGCGCCGAGGTGTACGGCGGGCCCTTCGCGGCCCACAGAATGACCGGATACCGCAGCCAGGATGCCGCCAATAAACTGCAGGATTACATTGCGTAAAGGTAAATCGGCTTGATGGTGGTGGTAGCGTTCGATCACATGGCCGACACCAACGCTTCTGGTTTTCGGGGGGTTGAAGTAAAAAATAGCGCCTATCACTATTGCCCCGATAAACGGGAGTAAGAAGCGTATTTCTAAGGGCAGGCCTTCAAAGTTCTCGCTGTCGTGGCCGGGCAATAATGATTGCAGCGGCCATTCAATACCCAGACGAAACATCACCGCGACGAGACCAGTGGCAAAACCACTTAAAATACCCAATATCGCTAGCTGTGGTAGCGCCTCAGTATGGGCGAGTCGCAAGCGGAAATTGTGCAGTAGATTCTCAGGCCTTTTTAACAGACCTTTTGATTGCTGCCGGTTTTTGGCCTGAGGTTTTTTCTGCTTGTCCATTTTGGTCTGGCTGGTTATTAATCGTCTGGGCGGTGAGATGGTTGCTTCCGGTTGTTGCTTCGGGTACGTATTCTGATAAGTCTTCCGGTATTATAAGCGGCTCGTTTGATTTATCGGTACAGTTTCAGGAATTCGTTTGTGATTAGAGTAAGTATTGTAGGTGGTACCGGATACACCGGTGTTGAGTTATTGCGTCTGTTAGCAGTGCATCCCGAGGTGGAGATAGCTGCCATCACCTCTCGCGGTGAAAGTGGTCGAGCAGTTGCAGATTTGTTTCCGAATTTGCGCGGGCACCTTGATTTGCAATTTAGTGAGCCGGACCCAGGCAGGCTCAATGAGTCAGACGTAGTGTTTTTCGCTACCCCCCATGGGGTCGCCCAGTCTATGGTGCCGGATCTTTATGATCGTGGCGTAAAGATAATAGACCTGTCCGCTGATTTCAGAATCCAAAATATCGCAGTTTGGGAACAGTGGTACGGTCAGCCGCATGGCTGCCCGGAACTGGTAAGCGAAGCCGTTTATGGCTTGCCGGAAGTGAATCGAGATAATATTCGATCAGCCAGGCTTATTGCCTGTCCTGGATGCTATCCGACTAGCATCCTTTTGGGTTTTTTGCCGTTACTGGCCAAAGGTCTGGTTGCAATGGATGACCTGATCGCCAACGCCGCTTCGGCCGCCAGTGGCGCAGGTCGTGGTGCCAGTGTCAATAATTTGCATACTGAAATTAGCGACAGCTTCAAAGCTTATGGGGTCGAAGGACACCGTCATCTACCCGAGATGGAACAGGAGCTTGCCAGCATGGCGGGCGAACCAGTGCAATTGACCTTTGTGCCGCACTTGTTGCCTGTTATTCGTGGTATTCACGCCACGCTGTATGCCACCTTGTTGGATAATGATGTCGATCTGCAAGCCCTGTATGAGCGATATTATGCTGATGAGCCTTTTGTCGATGTGTTACCGGCTGCTAGCTACCCGCAAACACGTAGTGTGCGTGGTGCCAATATTTGCCGAATTGGTGTTGCCAGACCACAGCAACGACACAAGGCTGTGGTTATGTCGATCATTGATAATCTGGTGAAAGGGGCATCCGGTCAGGCGATACAGAATATGAACCTGCTTTTCGGCTTGCCGGAAACCTGTGGTCTTCTGACACCGCCGCTACTGCCATGATGCGCAACTGCTACCGCTATTTATAATTAAGTGCCGGGTTTGTTTTGAGAAATATTCTTGTGCTGGTAGCGTTGGTGGGTCTGTTTGTGTTCTGTTTGGGGTTTTTTCTGGGCAGCCGTTATTTTAGTGTCGAGATGAGCACCCGAAAACAGGTTCTTGTCGAATCACAGGAACAGCAGGAGCAATTAGACCAGCAGACGGCAGAGCTGATCCGTTTGCGAGTGATTAGCGAAGTCGACCAGCAGGCATTGGAGCGTTTACAGCATTCATCTGCGCTATTTGATCAGCGCTTGTCTACCCAGCGGGAGGAGTTGATGCTCTACCGCAAACTATTGAAAATAGACAGTGTTGAAGACGGTCTACACGTTTTTAATCTCACTATCACGCCTA
>QNFP01000175.1 GCA_003645535.1 Gammaproteobacteria bacterium
ACATGATTGATCTGGTTAAGTGCAACGCGAGCAGCCACGTAGTTAGCTACCGCACCCTCACCCATATCAAAGACAAAGTTATCACCATTACCCAACTCAACATAGATGGAGGTGTTCATCTGCCCGGGGCGAATCGAGGGCGAAGTACCCATAAAGGTAACCCGCATCTCTTCGGGTTGAACGTCTTCTGTCCCAGGGAACCAGTTGGCGGCACTTTTCAGCCACGGCATGGGCTTTACGCCCTCAAACAACAAGCCCTCTTTCCAACGATCTCCTGGAACCCCGCCGGAGAGCGCTGCGTGAATATCCTCTTTGCTGGATACTTTCTGGATGGGTGGTGGCTCTGCAAACGCCGTATTGGCGAGTAAAAATGCTGCACAGCCAGCTGTTATTAATTTACCTGTTTTTTCAATAAATGAGGCCATGGGCCGTCTCCTTGTCTATATTTTCGAACAGTGGCAATAACAGATGGCATTTTCATCTGACCAGCACTACAGACCCAAACGCAAAAGTTATAGGATCGCTTTACTACTTACTCAAATGGTAGTTCAATTAGACTTATCTGCGGTATCAAAAAAACGAAAAACTTAGAAACTAATTTATAAATTAATCCACAGCAAAACACCCTGTAGCGTAATCTATTTAGATGACGACTACTCATGGACGACAGCTACTTATGAATATCCCCTACCCGCTGACTCACCAGTTCGATGATTTCGAGGCATTTACCGAAGCCGTGTCCGGGTATGACCTTGAGGCCCAACAACTCGAACGTGGCCTTTTCAGTGCGACTTCACAACAGATTGTCAGTGGCCGGGTTCTGCTGAGTCATCTCACTTCCACGCGGTGTGTCGAGATGCGGGGAAGTCCGCCGCCGAAGGTTAGGAGCTTCGGTATTCCTACTGAGACATGCCAACCTTTTATCTGGCGCAATCAATACAGCGATGGTAATACCATTCAGCTTTATCGTGATGTTACCGAGCTAGAAATAGTGACACAGCCGTTTTTCGCAGCCATTGACCTGTCTATCCCGGAAGATATCCTCAATCAGCAATGCCAGACACTGGGTTTACCGGAGCTGGATGACATTCTCGGTGATAATGAAATGCTGACATGTGATCCAGACCGCATGCGGCCACTGCGCGACACACTGCGCCGTGTCTGCCGGATACTCAGTGACGATGCGTCTCGGATCAACACGGTATCCATGCGACGGGAAATAGAAGACGAGCTGCCGCTGCTACTGTTAAATGCGCTCTATTCTGGAAAGTCGCAACAAGGATACGTCCACCCTAGAAAAAGACAACGCGCCCTGAAAAAGGCCGTCCACTATATCAGGGCATTTTCGAAGAATTCTATTACCCTGAACCAGCTCTGCCAGGAAGCCCAGGTCAGTGCGCGCACTTTACAGCACGCTTTTCTCGACCAATACAGTCTGACACCAAAAGCCTACCTGCGAGTGCAACGGCTCAATGAGGCGCACAAAAAGCTGGTCACTTTAAGCCCGCTTAACACCGGGGTCGCGGATATCGCCCACCTTAGCGGATTCAACCACATGGGCCAGTTTGCCACCGACTACCGAAAGTTATTTGGTGAGTTGCCTTCGGCAACGCTACAGCGTTCCGGGCACTAAGGAACTTTTAATCAGCAGGGGATAGGAATATCCGAGTTGTTACAGTTTTTTGGTTTAAACCAACCCGCCCATCGCAGACCTTTCGCGGCCCAGCCACGCGCTTCGACTGGTTTATTCGAGATTATTATTACGGCCAGCAATCAGAACTGCAAAGCCATAGCAGGTATGACCCTGTAATCTCGCGGGCAAAAGTATCTAGCGAGGAGAACTATATGGCCAGCATCCACTTACGCAAGCGATTTGAATCACCGTAGGGCGTCAATTTGCCGAAAGAGTTAAGTAATACAATGGATACCGCCTTGCCGCCAATTTTGGCCTGCATAACCAGGCATCGCCCCGCCTCGTTAATATAGCCGGTTTTACTGAGCGCAATGTCCCAGTTTTTATTTTTGAGCAAGCGGTTGGTGTTGCCGTAGTTGAGTGGGCCGCGTTTGGTGTAGGGCCTGACTTCGCGACGCAGGGTAGTGGTAGCACCAGTAATCAGTGGGTATGTACCAGCTGCTGTGACCATTTTGGTGAGGTCGCTCGCCGTTGATACATTTTCTGTGCGCAAACCAGCGGGGTCAGCGAAATGGCTATTGGTCATCCCCAGAGCTTGAGCCTTCCTGTTCATTTGCGTTACAAATACTTTCAAACCTCCAGGGTAGGTTCTGCCCAGCGCAGAGGCCGCCCGGTTTTCCGATGACATCAACGCAAGTTGCACTAATTCACGGCGAGATAATCGGGCACCATATTTAAGGCGTGAACCAGTCAGGCGCACAAGATCACGATCAGCTTTGGTGATGGTGATTTTCTCATCAAGATCTAGTTCAGCATCCAGTACCACCATCGCCGTCATCAACTTCGTCACCGAAGCGATAGAACGAACCGCATCGATATCCTTGCCGTAGATAATATTGCCTTTAGCATCAGTGACAAGAGCGGAGGCGGAATGCAAACCCGGGTTACCTTTCAGATCTGAAAAATCAGGCCTGGTGGCGGCAGTGGCAGTTGTTGCCATTATGGCTAGTAACAATGAAAGCAATACTGAGCACAGTGCGTTTCTGATGATCATGATGCTATCTCTCCCCACTAAGTTTTATCGATTACCAAATCTCGCTAGTCGGGCCGCGAGGGCCGCGAACAAGTAGATACATTTTGCCCTAGATAAAGCAAAGGCACTAGCCATTATGTGAACCTGTTATATTAGACTTTGCACAAAAGCCTTTTCACCTCCAGGCCGCGGCGCTTAAAGCGCTAACAGTAGGCGCATCCAGATGATGCTTGGAGCAGTTAATTCTTAATCAAAAGTTGTCGCTTTGGTCGGCGCTTCATCCCCTGCTACCAGCCCCTTACATGAGGTAGATTTACTCTCATCTTCACTCATTTTGTGCCATATCATTCCCAGCGCTCGGGCAGGCAAAAACACAAACGGTAAGAATATTGTGCCGTAAAGTTCAACCGCCTCGGCGCCAGGTAATTTTCTAACTGAAGGGTTGCGCAATGATCCCTTGATCTGAACGGGCGAGCTTTTTGTCAGCTTGCGGCGTGCTGATTTCGGGTGAAGTCCAATATCTATGGTCTCGTTGCCCAGGTTCACTGTCCCCATACCCCTGGTAAGGTACTTATCCGTAGCCATTACCATGGTTTTACTAGTACCTGTACCTTCAGCGAATGAAACAACAATCGCCAGACAGTTTAAGTTCTCATATTTTCCTGGACTCAACACCGTAGTCACAAAATCAACCGCATCTGCACCGAGTAAATCTGCGACTTCTTTGATCTTGCCGTCCTCTATGGTTGCTCCAATCTCACCGTTCAACGATGAAGCAATCTTATGGGCTGAGCTTCCAGCACTGTTAAGATCGACTACGAGGTTAAGATGCCCACCTAGAAATGGTGTCGTAGGTACATGTGCTAACAAAGTGCCTATATCAACGTCCTGGGCAATCATTTTTAGGGTAATTTCAGGCTCTGATTTGCTTATATCAACGGTAGCCTCTACCGAAATAAATCCGTCAGCGTAGCTTAATTTAGCTGGATTGATTTTCAGGACGCCATTTTTCGACGACGCATCGATATCAAGATCTTTAAGGGTATAGTTATCACCAACTAGCTCGGCAACATCGATAGTGAGACTTAGCTCCACATCTTTCAAAAAGCCAAAAGGCAGGGGCTCGTCGCTAAAGATAGGGGTATCTTTCCTGCTCATCCTGTCTTCTGAAGGTGTACTGCCATCCGCTAAAGTTTTGGGCTGGATACCCAGATTAACAAGATTAATCTCTGTAGCAGTGATTGCAGCAACTATATCCGGCTTGTTATTTTTATGGTTTTGTTCGACAGATAAGTGAAACTGTGTTTCACCGATTGTGACATCACCTTTGAGGCTCAAATTATTTGTCCCGCCCTTGAGCAGGCCATCGATGGCTAACGGGCCCTTTAAAGGAATATCCAGGTCAAGGAAGGCATCAATTACAGTATCATCAGGAGCCCTGGCCGACAGTTTTATATCCATACCATCAGCTGCCCAGACGCTGTCTCCTTTTACATACTTAATGTCGCCTCGCGCGGTGACCTCCAGACCTGTCGCAGAAACGGATGAGAGATCAGCCCCTGTCACCGTCCAGTCGCTCGAACTCCCGGATAATGAAAAGCTACCATTTATTATGCCTAAATCAGGAATTTCCGGGTGCACAAAATCAGCAATAACCTGCCAGTCAAATTCATTCATTTTGATATCTGCGGCCATTCCTTCGACAATGGCGTTTGCGTCCCGCACCACATACTCAATATTGCCCTTTGCACTCAATCGTAGATCTTCTTTTTGACCGATAAGAATTTCAATATTGTCCAGGCCATAACCCTCATCACGGGTAACGAACAGAAACTTACCTTCAACCGGCCCAAGATCCGGAATAGCAGTGCCTTTATAATCGGATAACAGGAGGTACTCTGAAAGCAGGGAACTGTTGTCTGCAAAGATAGAGCCAATAATATTTGCACCGGATATCAATTCTGTTCCGTCAAATACAATTTTGTCCAAATCGCCACTAAGACCAAGGCGAACTGGCCCAGCATCCCCTGCCCGTAAGGAAAGATCTTTGATTGATATGTGTTCAGCTGTGCCAGTGACATGGGCTGTTCCATGCACTGGCCCCAGATCAGGAAGCGTTGTCGACAATAACAGGCGTTGAAATGACATCATTTTCGGCCCTGCTATATCGACATCAAGATCATATTTGAAAACAGTTTCTTTACTTTCCGCCTCTTTACTTTCCGCCTCTTTATTAACTGGCTCTTTACTACCCACAGATGCTGAGTTCGCCACCTGCTCGGTACCGGCACTACCCGAAGCGTGGACTACGACACCCTCCGAATCGGTCATATGAATCTCTAATTCATCAAATATCAGCTGATCTGCGGAGCCGCGTATTTGTGTGCGAGTCGAAATAGTTTCCACCTCTGGCATAGATACATCAAAACCGGCCAGAAGCAGCGCTGGATCCGACGTTTCCAGGGACAAAGACAGATCAATCCCTGAGATCGTGGAACCCGGCTCCAGAGGAATCTCCCCGACACGACCATGGGCACTAAACCAAACTGGATGTTTGTTGCTGTCCTTTACTCCGACTGTTAGCTTTAGATCCTCCACAATAAAGTGTTTTTCGGTGCCCACGAGTCGAGCCTCAGCACTGACCGGGCCGACACTCGGTACGCCGTTGGATATCAATCGTTTAAGGGGTGTTGTATCTTTCGCATCAAGCCCAACCCTGAGATCCATGTTTTTATATTCAGGTGTAGTTAATGAACCGCCAAATAGTACATTTCCTTTGGCTTTGAAAATTGTTCCTATTTCGTTTTGAGCATAATAATTCATATCCTCCAGAGCATAATCGCCGCGCCTGTCGTAAAGACGGCCTGCAAAAATCAAATCGGTTAATGGATACTGAACCTGAGGCTGCAAGATCACCAGGAGATCCCGATTTGAGGATTTCCCAGAGATAGTAATATCCGCCCCTGCCCCGTTGAGCAGGTTTTCAACCCGACCGTTAGCGGAGAACTCCACATTACTACTGCCAGCTATGCTCACCCTAAAGTCTGTAATACCCGGCGCTTCCGCACTGCCTGTCAGCGTGCCGTCGAAACTTATAAAGCCCAGGCCCTGGATATCAAGGCCAGGCACTGCTAGCAGATTTGTAAGATCAGTTTTCTTTGTAGATATATTGATATTCAGCCCATCAACGTCTACCGGATCAGCGATTGTCCCAGACACAATAAAACTTGAGTCAGCGACTTTCAGGTCAAGATTTACCGGATAGGGATTCGTCAAATCAACAGCGTCGGTGAGCGATCCTAACTCGCCGACAATGGACCACTGAGCATTATTCATCGTCCCCTGAGCAGCGACCTGGAGCGGATCATCATCGCGTAAATCACCGCGTACATCATCAATAGTAAAAGAAGTGATGTTTAGTTTATGTGTAATGTCTGTGGTCAGATCAGCATAATTTACGTTTATATTCTTCAGGGTCACGCTTTCAAAAATGGGGATATTTATGTCGTCGTGTAGATAGTTTTTTATCACCTCGCGCTTCGATGATGAAGAAATACTGCCACCCCCACTGACGGAGATAACCGCATCTTCTACCTGCAATTCCTTAATCAGAATAGTCCTGAACAGAAGCGTCTTAATATCGAGCTTGATTTTGAACTGCCCTATATGTGCCAAAACCGGCTGGGCATTTTGCTGCGAGGCTTCCTGCTGAGGGGTACTCTTCTGCTGGGCTTCCTGCTGAGGGGTACTCTTCTGCTGGGCTTCCTGCTGAGGGGCTTCCTGCTGAGGGGTACTCTGCTGATCTGTTTCAATGCTGACATCCGCCATAGTCAGCGCTGGCATTAGCGACCAGTCAACGGAAAGTGGCCCATTAATGCTTATTTTATAGTCAGTGTAATGCTCTACCGTCCATGACAATATTTCACTATAGTCTTCATCGTCCAGCACCATCAGAAGAATGGCGACGATTGCTGTGCAAGCAATAAATGCAATGCTCAGGAAAATAAAAATAGTTTTTAGTCTACGCATTAGAGCCTTAATGAATTGTGTTTAATACAGAGCCTGCTCAAAAAAC
>QNFP01000176.1 GCA_003645535.1 Gammaproteobacteria bacterium
CGGTGTAAGTAGTTTTTTTAATTCGACGACCGCGTCATTTACATCACCATGAGCTGACATTACCGAAAAAAATAATGTTGCGGCAGTAATTACTTGTTTGATCATAGGAGCCTTAGACAGACAATATTAAGATAGCCAGTTTTATGCCGAGACCTTTGCATAAAACAACTTTGCTGTCTTGCAGTATAAGAGGGCTATTTAAGAAAACTGTGTTAAAAATACCTTGCGCCGATCATTTACCCGAACCAACGTTTATACAAAGATCGCGCCAGGCACTTCGATTAGGCACTTCGACCAGGCGCTTCGACTAGGCACTTCGATTGGGCACTAGCACTTCGCGGCTGCCGTTGGTGTTCATCTCACTCACCACGCCTGCGGCCTCCATGGCCTCTACCAGCCGCGCGGCACGATTGTAGCCTACTCTCAATTTCCGCTGCACTGATGATATTGATGCCCGACGGCTCTCAATCACAAAATTAACCGCCTCGTCATAAAGCGCATCGGCTTCAGGGTCATCGGCATCTGACTCATCGGAGCTATAACCTGGCACTGCAATGGCCGCAGTAACCTGTTCATCGGTAATTTCTTGCAGATAATCCGGTGCGCCACGCTCTTTCAAATCGGCCACCACTTTGTGAACCTCGTGATCATCGACAAACGCACCATGCACCCGCACCGGAACGCCACTACCGGCAGGCAAATACAGCATATCGCCGTGGCCAAGTAACTGCTCAGCCCCACCCTGATCCAGAATAGTCCGCGAATCAATTTTCGATGACACCTGAAATGCCATTCGCGTTGGCACATTGGCTTTGATCAAGCCAGTGATCACATCCACCGAAGGGCGTTGCGTGGCAAGAATCAGATGTATTCCAGCAGCTCTGGCCTTTTGCGCAATGCGGGCAATCAATTGCTCTACTTTTTTACCGACAATCATCATCATGTCGGCAAATTCATCGATAACGACCACTATATTGGGCAGCTTGGTCAATTCTGGCGCTGTGGGTAGCTCTCGCTCATCATCCACCACGCTGAGTAGTGCGTCTGGTTGCCAGAAAGGATCCAGTAATGGTTCACCAGCTTCACTTGCCTCCAGCACTTTACGGTTATAGCCTGCAAGATTTCTAACCCCCAAAGTAGCCATCAGTTTATAACGACGTTCCATTTCACCTACACACCAGCGCAAACCGCTGGCGGCGTCCTTCATATCGGTGATCACCGGTGTCAACAAATGGGGGATGTCATCGTATACCGCCAGTTCCAGCATCTTTGGGTCGACCAGGATAAGGCGAACGTCTTCCGGTGTCGCCTTGAAGAGCAAGCTCAACAACATGGCATTGATACCGACAGATTTTCCGGATCCGGTGGTGCCCGCAACCAGCAGATGGGGCATTTTGGCCAGATCAGCGATGACCGGCTGGCCAGAAATATCATGGCCCAGGGCCAGCGACAACGGTGACTTTGCGGTATCGAACTCCGGGCTTGCAAGCACATCACCCAGGTGCACCATTTCTCGGTGTTCATTGGGAATCTCTATGCCAATGACCGATTTGCCCGGTATAACCTCTACCACACGAACACTGACGACAGCTAATGAGCGGGCCAGATCCTTGGCCAGATTGGTAATACGGCTAACTTTAATACCCGGTGCAGGCTGCACTTCAAAACGAGTGATAACGGGGCCAGGTAATACTTCAACCACTTCGACACTGATACCAAAATCCTGAAGTTTTAATTCCAGCAGTCTGGACATGGCCTCAAGGGACTCAGTGGAATAACCTTTATCGCTTTTGCCATCGTTTCGGTCGAGCAGATTCAGGGGAGGTAATTCACCACTGTAATGTTCCTTAAATAACGGTACCTGTTTTTCCTGTTCAATACGCTCACTGGTGGCTTTTATTTTACTAATGTCAGGCGCCATGATGACAGGCTCCTGGCGCTCTTTGAGCACACGAGACTTTTTGGCCACTGTTTTCTGACGTGCTTGCGTTGCTTCCTCTGAGAGTTGATGTTCCTTGCGCTGACTCCGATAGTCGACAATTTTTGAACGTACAAATTCAAAAACCCTTAGTGATATTGCCCCTAGCTTGTCGATCACAGCCAGCCAGGACAAATCTGTAAAGACAGTAATGCCAAACAGGAATACGGCTATTAACACCAGGGTGCTCCCGGTATAGCTGAATGCGGCCGCTGCCGCGCCACCTACAGCGCCACCCAGGATTCCACCTACGCCATTAGGCAAAGCTGAAAAGCCACCACCGTGGTGCAACTCGGCTAACGCCGTGGCACTGGTCATAACCAGTAACAGCCCGGCAATGCGCAGAGAAAAAGTAATCCAGTCAAATTCGCCAATTACTTCTTTACGATTCAGGAAAACATTCCAGGCCCTGAGCACCAGCAGCAGTGGAAACAGGTACGCTAACCAGCCGAACAGTGAAAAGCTGATATCCGCCAGCCAGGCACCAGCCACACCGGCAGCATTATCTATATTACGGTCAGCTCCGCTATAGGAAAAACTGGAGTCTTCTCGCGAATAACTAAACAAAGCAACCAGCAAATAAGCGCTGATGGCCAGCCAGCCGATCAATGCACCTTCCTGGAGTAGCAGTCTGCGTCGCCAGGAAGGTGCAGCGGTGGAGTTTTTTGGCTCCTTTTTGGCCTTACCTGACGATGGTTTCTTAGCTGCTGTTTTACTCAAAGCTTCTCCTGTCTGACTATCCTGGTTTACCAGCAAGCACGTGGTCCATCCTGTTGCCCAATCTACCTGATGGTCTATCTAGTCGTAGTGCGGTCAGTTGCTGCCATTGTGTGCCGACAGTACAGGCATACCGTCCATTTAATTTAAAAGGTATAGTCGCTCCCTTAAAATGACAGCGTAGTTTGGCGTATCAGCCGACCTTTATTATCATGGCTCCTATTATCATGGCTCCTGCCTTTTGTTGCTTAAAGCCAAACCCACTGTGTAGACAATTTAGCGAGCAATTATGACCGATCATTACCACCACCGTTTAATTATTCTGGGCTCTGGCCCTGCTGGCTGGACAGCTGCTGTTTATGCAGCTCGTGCCAACCTGAAACCAGCCGTTATAACCGGCATGCAGCAAGGCGGCCAACTAACCACCACGACAGATGTAGACAATTGGCCTGGGGACTGTGATGGCGTACAAGGTCCAGACTTGATGTTAAGAATGCAAAATCACGCAGAACGCTTTGATACAAAAGTGATTTTAGATCATATAGAAGATGTCGACCTTACACAACGGCCTTTTGTTTTGAAAGGCAGTGATCACTACACATGCGATGCCCTGATCATCGCTACAGGTGCTTCAGCTCGGTACCTGGGGTTGCCATCAGAACAAGCTTATATGGGTCGGGGTGTCAGTGCATGTGCTACCTGCGATGGATTTTTTTATCGCGACCAGAAAGTCGCTGTCATTGGCGGTGGCAATACTGCTGTAGAAGAAGCTCTTTATCTATCCAACCTTTGTAGCGAGGTGGTATTAGTCCACCGACGGGACGCCCTGCGCTCAGAAAAAATTATGCAGGACAAAATTATGGATAAAGCCAGCAATGGAAATATCACGCTGATGTGGGACCACACCCTGGCTGAAGTGCTTGGCGACGAGAGCGGTGTCACCGGTATACGGGTCGAGAGCACAAAGGACGATAAGTTCACCGAGATTCCCCTGGCTGGCGTGTTTATAGCGATCGGGCACAAACCCAACACCGACATATTTGTCGATCAGCTAGATATGAACAATGGCTATATTCTCACCCATGGCGGCTTAACAGGCGAGGCGACTGCCACCAGCATTCCAGGAATATTTGCTTCGGGCGACGTTGCCGACCATGTGTATCGGCAGGCGGTCACCTCAGCGGGCACTGGATGCATGGCCGCACTGGATGCGGAGAGGTTTCTGGATGAAGCGGGAAACCCCTGAATAAATGGCTGATAGTGTCGATGAGCTGGCAGTACTGGATACGCATCAGCCAATATTCCCTGATCCACGACAGGCATTAGTCGAGCCCAACGGACTACTGGCCGTAGGTGGCAATTTAGAGCCTGAAACACTGATCAAGGCTTATCGAGCCGGCATTTTTCCATGGTTTGAGCGCCACCAGCCCATCCTCTGGTGGAGCCCGAACCCGCGGGCTGTCATTTATCCTGAGCAGTTACACCTGTCCAGAAGCCTGCGTAAAATACTCCGCCGTGGTGATTACGAAGTTACTACAGATTGTGCATTTACCGAGGTTATCCAGGCCTGTTCTGCTCGTGGGAATAAGGAGGAAGGCACCTGGATCACCGACGAGATGATTGCAGCCTACAGCAGACTATTTGACCGGGGAGTTGCCCACTCGGTTGAATACTGGCACGACGGAGCACTTGCGGGCGGTTTATATGGTATTGCTGCCGGCCGTGTATTTTGTGGTGAATCAATGTTTAGCCAAAGCCCGAATGCATCCAAAATCGCACTTGCTCACCTGGCAAACGCGCTGCAACACAGCGGTTTTTTGCTGATCGACTGCCAGATCGGCAATGACCACCTTGCTTCATTGGGCGCTGTATCTATCGACCGTGAACAATTCCTTGATCTACTTAACAACAACATTGAAGCCAGAATTAGCTGGCCAGCCAAAGAGATATCAGCTAAATTATTTTCTCGCCTGGCTATGAAGGGTCGAGCATGACTCACGACATTACACCCGACATCGAGAAAATACAGCTCTATTTAACGGAGCCCCATCCCTGCAGCTATCTGGAAGACAGGAAGGCAACCACCGCATTTGTCGATCCCAAATTCAATGTCAATGGCGATATCTATAACCACCTGTCCCTGTTAGGTTTTCGGCGTAGCGGGGAATATGTTTACACGCCTCGCTGCAGCACATGCAAATTGTGCATACCGGTGCGTATTCCAGCAGCAAAATTTAAACCCAGCCGGCAACAACGGCGCAGCATGAAGAAAAATGCTGACCTGGTTGTCAACTCGACCACCTCCGTTGACCTTGCCGAGCACTACAATGTTTACCAGAAGTATATTGATACCCGCCATCGCGATGGCGATATGTATCCCGCCTCATTAAGCCAGTTTCAGGCTTTTATTGGCGCCGCATGGGAGTGCACCCGCTATCTTGAATTCCGGCTGGATGGTCAGCTCATCTGTTGTGCTGTTGTCGACTGGTTAAGTAGTGGGCTATCAGCTATTTACACTTATTTTGATCCAGACTTTGCCGGTCGCAGCCTGGGCATCTACGCGATAACAAAGCAGATAGAACTCACTCATCACTACGATCTGGATTACGTTTATCTTGGCTACTGGATCAGGGACAGTGATAAGATGAATTACAAATCTGATTTTCACCCTTTACAACTCTATATCGATAATCGCTGGCTCGAAATAGGTTAGCTTTGCCAAGCGCTGGTTTTTGAGGCAGAATGCCGCCCCCATCAGCACACAACAATCGGAGTACCGACGCCGTATGGCAAAAGAAGATCAAATTGAAATGGAGGGAGAGGTCATAGAAACCCTGCCTAACACAACGTTTCGAGTGAAGCTGGAGAATGGGCACGTCATTACTGCGCATATATCTGGCAAAATGAGAAAACATTACATTCGCATCCTCACTGGCGATCAGGTTACCGTGGAGCTAACCCCCTACGATTTAAGCAAAGGCCGAATCACTTTCCGAGCCAGATAACGAACGCGTATCCGCGCTTCCGCTTCAGTCCAGTTCTCAGCACAAACAACGTCGCATCAACCGGTTTGCTCCGGTTTTTTGAGCGCGATGATGTGGCGGCTACTACTCAGGCCAGACCTGTCATCAAGCGGACTGTTTTTAACAGATCTGGTTTTAACAGGACTAGCGAAGTCTACTAGTCAGGCCGGCTCTAACGTTTCGACCACCAGCTCGTCTTCACTCACACTGACTTTTACGTATCCACCGCCTGCCGATAAATTACCGAACAGCACCTCCTCCGCCAACGGCTTCTTGATTTTTTCCTGAATTAGCCTCGCCATGGGCCGGGCACCCATTTTCTCATCATAGCCGTGTTCAGCCAGCCATTGACGCGCCTGCGCATCGACTTCCAGGGTTACCTTTTTATCATCAAGTTGAGCCTGCAATTGAACAAGGAACTTATCAACAACCGTCTTGATAACTTCCTGATTGAGGGGTGCGAACTGAATAATAGAGTCAAGACGATTACGAAATTCCGGTGTGAACATTTTTTTAACTGCTTCAGACCCGTCACTGCTGTGATCCTGCCGGGTAAACCCGATTGATGCCCTGCTCATCTGTTCAGCACCGGCATTGGTGGTCATGATCAGTATGACATTTCGAAAATTGGCCTTGCGACCATTGTTGTCCGTTAGCGTACCGTGATCCATCACCTGCAATAACAGGTTAAATACATCTGGATGAGCTTTCTCTATTTCATCCAGGAGAACCACACAGTGGGGGTGGGTGGTCACCGCATCGGTCAGCAAGCCTCCCTGATCAAAGCCCACATAACCAGGGGGCGCACCAATAAGCCTGGATACCGTGTGCCGCTCCATATACTCAGACATATCGAAACGCAGCAACTCGACGCCGAGCACCTCGGAAAGCTGTCTGGCTACTTCAGTTTTACCCACGCCGGTCGGCCCGGAAAACAGAAATGAACCGATGGGCTTTTCACCATCACGCAATCCTGCACGCGCCAGCTTGATGGC
>QNFP01000177.1 GCA_003645535.1 Gammaproteobacteria bacterium
AGTTTGATTTCGGAGAGTCGGAGCATGGTTTGGTCTTAGCGTCTAGTAATGGTGATTTAGTAATATTAATAAATGAAGTGTGTTTTACGAATTTAGCCTACGACAGAAGCCGTACGCTAAACAACCAGCCCGGCACTATAAGCCGAAGACCAGGCCCATTGAAAATTAAATCCACCGAGGTGGCCGCTGACATCCAGCACTTCGCCGATAAAATACAGGCCCGGCTGTTGTTTGGCTTCCATGGTTTTCGAGCTAATGGCGTCGGTACCGACACCACCTAATGTCACCTCAGCGGTGCGGTAGCCTTCTGTAGCAGAAGGTTTTAAATGCCAGCCATTCAATTTTTCACCGATCAGCAGTAATTGTTTATCGCTAAACTGCGCCAAAGGAGTATCGCTATATTCTGGCCACCAGAGCATTTGCAGTTCATTGACCAGAGCTTTTGGCAGTTCTTTATTAAGCAATGATTTTAAACTGCTTTTACCTTGACGGTGCTTGGCCCCCACCAGGATTTGTCCAGCATCGATATCAGGCAGCAGATCAATAGTAATCTCATCCCCCGGATACCAGTAGTTCGAGATTTGTAATATCACCGGGCCGCTGATGCCCCGATGGGTAAACAGGAGTCGCTCGGAAAATGCATGTCCATTGCAACTGACCTCCACCTCTAATGCGATACCAGATAACCTCTCACAAATCGGCTCGAGTCCATCGCTAAACATAAAAGGCACTAGCCCTGCCCGTCTTTCAGTCAGGGGTAATGCGAATTGCCTGGCAATATCATAACCCAGCCCACTACCCCCTAGCGTGGGGATGGACAATGCCCCGGTGGCAACCACCAGGGACTGACAAGCAAGTCCGTAAGCCTCGTCACTGCCCGCCGATTTCCGCTGCCGGCTTTGCATTACATCCAGTTGATAGCGCCCTTCGAGTTGCTGACCTCCATCGTGACTATCGCCATCCGTTTCGGTGCTGGAAAGTCCGGTGCTGGAAAGCCCGTTGCTAGGAAGCAATGCTTCAATATTGCCAGGCTCACAGCTGGTTTTAATCTCCACCCCCGCCCGCTCACATTCATCTAATAGCATGGCGAGAATATCTTTAGCCGAGTGTTTGCAGAATAATTGACCGTGTTTACGCTCCTCGTACTCAATGCTATAGCGTTCCACCAGGGCGATAAAATCCCACTGCGTGTAGCGGTTTAGTGCCGACTTAGAAAAATGTGGGTTACCGGAAATATAATTGTCGGACTCCACCATAATGTTGGTGAAGTTGCATCGACCACCGCCAGACATAAGTATCTTTTTACCTACCTTATTGGCTTTCTCCAGCACCAGCACACGTCGCCCACGCAGGGCCGCAGTCGCAGCACACAACAAACCGGCCGCACCTGCACCCAGAATAATCACATCATATTTATTAGAAGAATCCTGCACAGATGGTCTATCCCACCAGAAAAATCGTTTATAAAACTTAGGGTCTGTTAAAAACCATCAAACAGTCCATTGAGAATAACGAGGGGCGCACTCTACCTCCTATTGCGCAAGCGTGGGGCATTTTAGTTATCCAATCTGGTTTTGCCAATGTGTCGTAGAGATGTTTATGCGCACAGTCATAGCTACATACAGAAATAAACAATAGCAGCATGTTTACACTATTTGCTCAGCAGCTTTTAGCACGTATGATGCTCTACCGTTTCAAATATCCATTTGATCGCATTAATTTGATCAATCGCACCGATCAATCACAAGCTTAATACCCCTGACAGGAGAAAATACTATGAGCGACAACACCGCAGAAGACATCGTCATGCACGGTGCTATCCGGCTGGATTCACCCCAGTTTGGCGTTATGGATCCACTATCTGAGGAAACCCATCCCCAGGAATATTACGAAGCCATCAAAAAACGATTTGGCGAGGAGCGTGACCTGCGCATGAATTACCGCCCCGAAGGTTCAGGTAATTATGAAACCGACCCCAATGGCATGCTGGCCAAGTACGACCAGGATCCCTACAGCGGCGAGATTATCGAACGAGAACCCTTGAACGACACCGTCGAATGCCTGTTTATTGGTGGCGGGTTTTCCGCCCTGCTGACCTCAGCACGATTGCGCGAAATAGGCGTCGAGAGCATTCGTATTGTCGAACGCGGCGGCGACGTCGGCGGCACGTGGTACTGGAATCGCTATCCTGGCATCGCCTGTGATGTACCTTCCTATGACTATCTGCCACTGTTAGATGAAATGAAGTACGTGCCTAAACAGCGCTACGCAGAAGGCGATGAAATTTTTCAACACTGCCAGGCTATTGCCAAAGAATATGATCTTTACAAACTGGCTGTGTTTCAGACCACTGTCACCGCAACAGTGTGGAACAAAGACGAGCAACTGTGGCATATCAAAACCGACCGCGGCGACCATATGAAAGCGCGCTTTGTTATTTGCGCTAACGGTATTTTGTCCAAGCCCAAGCTGACCAAAATCAAGGGCATGGAAACTTTCAAAGGTCATTCTTTCCATACCTCACGCTGGGATTATGATTACACCGGTGACGACTTAAGCAAACTTAAAGACAAGCGAGTCGGCATTATTGGCACCGGTGCCACCGCCGTGCAGGCTGTGCCGCAACTGGGTAAAAACGCCAAAGAACTCTATGTATTCCAGCGTACACCGTCATCCATCGATGTTCGCGACCAATGGCATACCGACCCGAAATGGGCAAAAAGTCTGCCCGCTGACTGGCAGACCCAACGTCGTGAGATATCGCTTAGACCACCGCCCATGAGTGACGAAGCGCTCACCAAAATTAAGGCAATGCCTCGGGACGAAAGACGCCGCCGCCAGGAGAATGCCAATATCGACTCCATGATGCGCATTCACAGCCGCATTGAAGAAATTGTCGAAGATAAAGACACCGCCGAAGCGCTCAAACCCTGGTACATGATGATGTGCAAACGGCCCTGCTTTCACGAGGATTACCTGCCCGCCTTTAACCTTCCGAACGTCCATCTGGTCGATACCAAAGGCAAAGGTGTGACCGAGATTACCGAAAAAGGCGCTATTGTTGACGGCGTCGAATATGAGCTCGACCTGCTTATCTACGCCACCGGATTTGAAATCCAGAAAACCGGCATTTACAACGAAATCATTGGCGAAAACGGCGTCGAGATTAACGAAAAGTACGAAGACGGTATCCGCACCTTGCTGGGTATTCATTCCAAAGGTTACCCCAACCTGTTTATCATGAACGGCTATCAGGCATCGTTCCAGTTCAACCTCACCGACATGATGCAAAGCCAGGGTGGCCACATCGCCGCCTGCGTTGATTACGTCCGTAAACACGACTATCAGGCCATGGATGTCACCGACGACTCAGAGGAATTCTGGGTACAGGAAGTCATTAAATTTCGTGGTAAAACCGATCGTAACAAGCAATGCACACCCGGTTATTACAACTTCGAAGGTGAAGAAAACCGTCGCCAGGATGGCACCTATAACGGTGGCTTTGTGGCGTATATGGGACATATGGAGAATATCGAGCAGGATTTGGAAAAACACTTCATGTTTTCGAAGAAGTAGTTTCCCCCAAAGGGAATCGCAAATGACGAATGGTATTGGGTATTGTTAAATTCGTCATTTGCCAAATCGTTGGCTTATTACCAGGCTAATCATCAGAATACCAGGGCAGCAATAGTAGCTGCTTATGCGGTGGGCGATTACATGATAAATGAGATTGCAGCTCATTTTAATGCTCATTACTCTACGGTGAGCCGGGAGATTAAAAAGATGGATGGGGGTGCGTTAATACAAGACCCTACCCCATAATTCGCTTCTTCATCCAGCCCCGTATTCAAAAATCGCCAACCTTGTTTTGCCTGTGGTAAAAACATCCGTTCAGCGACAAACAGGGGACTGATACTTGGTAATGGTATGTTTAACAATGCTGTTGAGGAGTTAATAGGGAAGCGGGTTGGGCTGCAAAAGCGTGGGCCGAAAACAGAAAGTTCCGGCGGAATTCTACTCTGACCCCAAACTCCCTGTATTTGACATAGTTATCATATATGATAACCTCCTTAAATGTCATGGATGATCACATTCTTCAATCAAAAGGTTGAAGCTGAAGCTCTTGCATTCCCTGCCGGAATATTAGCCAACCTCTTACATATTATAGAAATGATTGAAGATTTTGGTCCTGCCCTCGGGAAGCCTCACACTGCTCCGATGGGTGGTGGCTTGTTCGAGATACGGGCTAAAGGTAAGGAAGGAATCGGACGTGCGTTCTTTTGTACTGTTAAAGGCCAGGAGATCGTGATTCTTCATTCCTTCGTCAAAAAGACGCAGCGAACACCCAGGAAGGAACTTGACAAGGCTCGTCGTAGAATGAAGGAGTTAGACTGATGGCAAGGCCAGGTTTTGATGGTTTTAAAAAGAAGGCTCTAGACCGCTCCGATGTCGCCAAAGAGTATGAGCGCCTGTCTCCCGCATATGAGTTGCGCCGGAAGCTTGTTGAGCTCCGACAGAGCGCTGGTCTTACCCAGGAGGAAGCCGCCGAGCGACTCAATACCAGGAAGAGCAACATCTCCCGACTGGAGAGTGTTAATTCAACGATTTCGCCAAAGCTTTCTACTATTTCGGACTACGCTGCGGCAATGGGTTACAGCGTTAAGGTAGACTTTGTGCCTTTAGAATCGCAAAAACCTAATAAGAGCTTGCAGCGGACTCCTGAAAAGCGCCGCCGCTGATGCAGGCATTACTATCTTACACCGCGAAATCTTTTCACCGCCCCTTAAAAAGTTATCCGGCTTTGCGGTCAGATTCTTTGCAGGCCCCTCCCTCACAATAAAGCTCGTAAAGCAAAGAGACAACTGCCGCCACCTCTTGGCCGACCAGTGAATAATAGACTGTCTGCGCTTCGCGACGACTGGTGACCACCCCTTCGTGACGCATACGCGCGAGATGCTGGGAAAGGGGTGACTGGGGAATACCAATCTTTTCACTCAGCTCGCTCACCGAGCATTCGCCCTGTTTGAGCTCGCACAAAATCATCATACGATGCGGATGACCAAGAAGCTTCATAAGCCCCGCTGCTTGAGCGGCGTTTTCGCGCATCAACTCTAAATCCATTAAATACTCCTGCTGAGTTATCACTGGGGCTTGTTATGTTAGCATTTTATAATATACTAACTAGAAATAATACCGGCACTGAAACTATCCGTGGGGGTTGAATGAGTAAAAGCGACAAAAGAAGTAAAAAAGATGACTTTACTCTAGCGCTGTTACAGTCAGGAGACAAACTGCCACTGCAAGAACGTCGACGGTTTCTCAAAAAAAGTCTGGGTATGGCGGGTGCTATTACTGCATCCGGCCTGGCTGGTAATGCTGTAGCAAGTAGTGAAAATACGCCGCCCAACGTACCCGCCTGGAGTCGTCGTCTTGGATCCGGGGTTCTCAGCAACCCTTACGGCCAACCATCCAGATACGAAGCCGACGTACAAAGGCGCACTGTAGACTGGCTGACAGCAGATCGTATTGCCTCTATCAGTTTTACTCCGCTCGGTGATATTAAAGGCATCATCACGCCCAGCGGGCTGGTATTCGAACGTTACCATGCTGGCGTCCCCGAGATAGATCCCCAGCAACACCACCTGATGATTCACGGCATGGTCAAACGGCCGATTATTCTTACCATGGATGAGCTGATGCGGTTTCCATCGATCAGCATGGTGCGTTTTCTGGAATGCCCGGCCAACGGTGGAATGGAGTGGCGCGGCGCGCAGATGGATCGGCTGCAATTTACCCACGGCATGTTGTCCTGCTGTGAATGGACCGGTGTGTTGCTATCTACTCTGCTCGAAGAAGTGGGTGTCGAAAAAGGCGCCAACTGGATCCTGGCAGAAGGCGCAGACGGCGCGCATATGAGCCGCAGCATTCCTATGGAAAAGGCCCTTGATGATGCGTTAATTGTATTCGCCCAAAATGGCGAAGCATTGCGACCCGAGCAAGGCTATCCGGTGCGGCTGATAAACCCTGGCTGGGAGGGTAATACCAGCATCAAATGGTTGCGTCGACTCGAAATCGGCGATAAACCCTGGCACCACCGGGAGGAAACTTCCAAATACACAGATCTTATGCCGGACGGAACCGCTCGCGAGTTCACATACGTTCAGGAGTGCAACTCCGTCGTTACCTTCCCCTGTCCAGAAAAACCACTAGCGCAGCCAGGCAAATATTTTGTCGAAGGTTTAGCCTGGTCCGGCCGTGGCCGAATTCGCCATGTCGACGTATCGTTCGACGGTGGCGTGACCTGGCGCGAAGCTCGCTTTACCAGCGAAGTAGTCCCCCGAGCATTAACGCGATTTGGTCTGGAATGGGATTGGGATGGCTCACCAGCGCTAATACAAAGCCGCGCTGTGGATGACACCGGCTATGTACAACCTACATTAAACCAGTTGAAAGCAGTGCGCGGGACTAATTCGATTTACCACAAAAACGGTATCCAGACCTGGAAAATTTCGCCCAATGGGACGGTCAGCAATGTACAAATTTCCTAGTGCGTCAGCGAGTATTCTGCTAATTTTTCTGGCGCTCCTAACAGTAGGCTGCTCACAGGAGGATACAGCCGACCCGGTAGTAACCGATAAGGAAGATAAGACCGCTGAGAAAGACGTGGCCGAGAACAACATGGCATCAAAAAATGATCCGCTAGCGGGCTACG
>QNFP01000178.1 GCA_003645535.1 Gammaproteobacteria bacterium
CACCATGACCGACGAATTCGATGAGCTATTTGCTCGCCACGATGGCGCATTTGCCAAGGCCACGTTAAAAAGCTACAAGTCCGACTTCAGGTGCTATTGTCGGTGGTGCGAACAAAACGGTGTGGCTCCATTTGAGCCCACTGTGCAGGACATCGCGAATTACGTTGAATTTCAAGCAGAGACTTGCTGCTGTGCGACGGTAACGCGCCGCCTCACGACTCTAGCGACTGTTTTTCGACTGAAGCAACTAGAAGACCCGACGGTGGCCCCGGTGATTACCCTGGCGCTGAAGCGTATGTTTCGCAAGAAGGGGCGGGCGCAAAAGCAGGCAATACCGCTGACCCATAATGTGCTGGACGACTTGATGGCCGTTTGTGGTGAGAGCAACCGCAAAATACGGGACCAGGTGATGTTGCTTCTGGGCTATGAAACTATGTGTCGCGCCACAGAACTTTGCCGTTTTCGTTTTGACGATATCGAAGTGCTGCAGAACGGTAAGGTTGGTATACGTTTGATCTTTTTCAAAACAGACCAAATGGGCCGGGGTAAGCTGATTGGAATCAGCGCTGAGTTCCATACCCTGTTGCAGCGATGGCGTGAGCGAGTGGGGGGAGATGGGCTCATTCTGCGGAGTGTTGATGCTTTTGACAATATTGGCGAGAGCCTTCACTCCTGCAGCATTAAAGACCGACTTAGAGAGTTGCAAGAGCGGGCGAAGCTTGATCTGGGTGGCCCTCTAGGCAGTTATTCGTTCCGGATGGGTGCCACCCGGGATATGCTCGACAATGGAGATAGTCTGACAAAAATCATGCTACGTGGCGGTTGGCCCTCACAGTCCGCAGCAATGAGATACCTGCGTGACTGGCAGTTGGTGCGATAAATGTTGACCTTGAAACACACTTTTCGCTTGATACAACCCCCGCTTTTACGTTTTAATACACCCCTGTGTTCATGTTTTGAACATGAAGTATTTTTACCCCTCGCCTTATGCCCGGATTTACCACGGGGTAGGGCGGTAGCGTGCCTCACCCGCCAATAGCCATGACAGAAGATACCCACTACCACGTATTCAAAATACTGGAAACAAACCCCCAAATCAGCCAGCGCCAGCTAGCGGGTGAATTGGGTGTGAGTCTGGGTAAGGCCAATTATTGTATCCGAGCGATGATCGATAAAGGCTTGGTGAAGGCCAATAACTTCAAAAATAGCGCAAATAAGCGGGCGTATTTCTACGTGCTCACCCCCAAGGGAATGGAGGCCAAGGCCAAGATATCGGTGCGTTTTTTGACGCGCAAAATGGACGAATACGAAGCCCTGCGGGTGGAGATTGAGAAATTGAAGGCAGACCTACACCCTGTGCACTCTAAGCCGTAGTGAGCGCGCCAGTTGACAGGATCGTTGAAAGCCTCGACCCGGTTAACGATGACGTTATTCGCAAAGCGTGGGCTGTTGAGGCCAAGAGTAGACTTGAAGAAATCACCTCTGGCGAGGTCGACACAATTCCTGGAGATGTAGTTCTGCAGCGGGTTCGCCAAGCCCTTGAAAAATGAGTTTTCGTTTTCACCCTGAAGCACTCCGGGAGCTCGGGGAATCGGCAATGTATTACGAAAAGCTTCAGGCTGGTCTTGGTGAGCGCTTTGTGTTCAATGTAGAGTCAGCTATTCGTGGTGTGTCGGAAAACCCATTGGCTTCCCCATAGCTGGAATTTCCTGTTCGCAGTAAGCTTGTGAGGGTTTTTCTTTACGCGGTTTTATATGTCCCATTTGAAGAATATTCTCTTATCATTGCAGTTATGCATCTTCACCAAAAACCGGGTTACTGGCAGGAGCGCATTGATAGTGACAATTAATGGCCATCACATCTTAAAGGCACACCACCACGTGGTCTGGAGCTGGTTGTGTCACTCAGGATTGGGGAAAACTTAGTTGAAGGATATCGAACCTAAGGGCGAGAACGCCTTTTAGCGAACAATAATATCAATACATCAGTAGCCCTCAGCGGCAACCAGGGTATCTTCAAATCACACATCAAATTGCCAGGCGCGCTAATTGTGGCCGCTACAAACTCTGATGGCCCGGGCCTGGGGGCCAGAAAAACTATGGATAAGGAATAATATATGCACTTGAGAAAGCGAATTCTCGTAACAGGAGGCGCTGGATTTGTGGGCTCACATCTATGTCGGCGCCTACTTAAAGAAGGGAATGATATTCTCTGTATCGATAATTTCTACACAGGAACAAAGGACAATATTGCCGACCTGGTAGACAACCACCATTTCGAATTGATGCGCCATGATGTCACTTTTCCACTCTATGTCGAAGTGGACGAAATATACAACCTGGCGTGCCCTGCTTCGCCCGTTCACTACCAGTATGATCCAGTCCAGACCACGAAAACCAGTGTCCATGGGGCGATTAATATGTTGGGCCTGGCAAAGCGTACTAATGCAAAAATATTACAGGCCTCTACCAGTGAGGTGTATGGAGACCCCCAAATACACCCGCAAACTGAAGACTACTGGGGGCATGTGAATCCAATCGGCATTCGCTCCTGTTATGACGAGGGCAAGCGTTGCGCTGAAACATTGTTCTTCGATTATTATCGGCAGCACAAGCTCAGAATAAAGGTCGCCCGTATCTTCAACACCTATGGTCCGAACATGCACCCCAATGATGGCCGTGTCGTGTCGAACTTCATTATGCAGTCACTCCAGGGAATTCCGACCACAATATACGGTGACGGAAGCCAGAGTCGATCATTTTGTTATGTGGATGACCTGGTTGATGGTTTGATCCGTCTGATGAATTCGGATGATGATATCACCGGCCCATTAAATATTGGAAACCCCAATGAATTTACCATTCTTGAGTTGGCTGAAAAAATAAGCGAGCTTACTGGTTCAGAACTGGCCCTGGAATATCAAGAATTGCCAGGAGATGACCCCATTCAGAGGCAGCCAGATATCAGTATTGCCAGAGACAAGCTCGGCTGGGAACCTGCAGTGCAACTCGAGGAGGGCCTCAAAAAAGCAATCCCATACTTTAGGGAACTGCTGACGTCGAATAATGCGGAGATTTTCAGCTAATTCATGTTTCTTTGCTGGGTTTTTCTTGTGTTGTTGCTGCCGGCAACTCTAATGATGTCCGGCGCGGCAAATAGCGCCCAGTTAGACTTATTCGTTTTGGCAGGGCAGTCAAATATGCAGGGTTGGAAGTCCAATGCCAGTGACTATCCCCAGGACGATACAGGGTTAGACAGTGGCATAAAATTTTACTGGCAGGCCCCGGGGATAAGTTCATCTGGTGGGCGTTGGGTGGACCTCCAACCGCAAGCGGGGCTATTTGCAAATGGGCATTTCGGGCCAGAAGTGACTTTTGCGCGAGAACTGAAAAAGGCGGGCTACAGTCCTGCGATATTCAAATTTTCTTTAGGTGGCACCAGCCTGGGAGTTGACTGGGGTTACAGGGGTGATAATGGTTTGTATGACCAGATGACCCTCGAGCTTAAGGATGCAATTGCACAGTTACGAGAGCGCGGCAATGAGGTTGTACCAAGGGCCTTGGTCTGGGTACAGGGCGAGAGCGATGCAAATCGACGGCTTGCGAGGGAGTATCAGTTAAGATTAAAAAACCTAATTGATGATATGCGCCTGAATGTATTAGGTGACGCACAGTTGCCCATTATTCTGGGTGTTGACGAGCAGCACCCGGATGTCCGGCTATTTCCCGAGGTGGTGTTGGCCCAGCAATCGTTAGCGACTAGTGGCCCTAATATTGTATATACATCAATGTGGGGGCTGGAGAAAAGCGACGCCACTCATCTGACTGCTATCGGAGCTCAAGGCCATGGCGTGCGGCTTTTCGTGGCATATATAGATTTGATCAGTTTTAATACGAATAAACTGGGCTCGGCCTACAAATGAACGTCACGATCTCTTTAAGCGGACGATTTCATGCTTTCAATCAAGCGCAGCAGCTCCATCGCCACCATAGCCTCGAAAGACTTATCACGACTTACCCCAAGTTCGAGGTGAAGAAATATGGTGTTCCACCAAGCCGTGTCAAATCTTTATTGCGCTATGAGTTAGCCAGCCGAGGCTGGAACAAGTACCTGGCTTCCCGCACATCCGATTGGTTTGACTTTCACTCCTGGTACTGTGATGCATTTGACCATGCTGCGGCGAAGCATATTCCCCCTTCAACGGACGTCTATATAGGTTGGGCAAGTAAATCCGAACAAGGGTTACGTAGAGCCAAAGAGCTGGGCGCTCTCGCCATTCTGGATAGGGGGTCATCTCACGCGGTTTATAATAAGCGAATACTAGCCGAAGAATATGAAAAATATGGGGTGAAGAAGTGGCTTCCTCCGGAAGAAATTATTCAAAAAGAGCTACGAGAATACGACCTCGCCGATTATATTTTGATACCGTCCAGCTTCGTGAAAAGAAGTTTTATGGAGCAAGGTGTACCAGAGTCTAAGCTTATCACCATTCCCTATGGGGTAGACCTTAAATATTTTCGGCCTGTTGAAAAAGAAGATAGCAAGTTTCGGGTGTTGTACGTGGGTGGAATGCACCTAAGAAAAGGAGTGCACTACCTATTGCAGGCATTTCACGAACTAAACCTACCTGATGCAGAGTTGTGGCTAATTGGCAGTAAAAGCCCTGAGATAGAACCCTTTCTGGAAAAGTATTCGAGAAATGTGCGCTATTTTGGTCACTTACCGCAGCCGGAACTCCACAAATATTATTCACAGTGCTCGGTGTTTTGTATTTGTTCAATTGAGGAAGGTATGGCCATGGTGCAGGTGCAGGCTATGGCATGTGGCTTACCGCTGATATGCACTACTAATACGGGTGGTGAAGATTTGATTGACGACGGGGAATGCGGGTTTGTGGTGTCTATTAGGGATATTGATAAGCTTAAAAATCGTCTTCTCTGGTGCTTCCTAAATCAGTCTGAATGCAAGGATATGGGTGATATCGCGAGAAAAAGAGTCAGCGAGACGTATTCGTGGAATGATTATGGAAACAGGTTATCCATAGAAATATCTGACAGACGCTATCTGGCTAAGTGATGTTGTGCTTGAGGCCGCGATGGGATGATATTTGAATAATAAATATTGCTATATGATAAAAGAATAGATGGAGAAATAGATAAATGTTAGAGAAGGTCGACTACTTCTGTACTTCTTTGTTTAAGTCAGCATTGCGTGAAGGCACTAGTTGTCCAAATTGTGGTGGTGAACCCAAAGATGTGGTTTCAAGAAAATACTTCGTAACTGCTCTTGTTCGGTGCGATGAATGCCGGCTGCAGTATAGGACGGAGTTATAACTGAATCTGGTGTTTAAGCATTTGAAAAAAGGCAGCGTATCTGGTTGATTGTAGTTACCACAACTTCAAGCAACCAAAAGGATACGCCACCATGAAGAAGAATAACGTCATTGACCTGGAACGTCGAGATGAAAACGAGGATCCGCTGACAGATATGTTGAGAGCAGGCGCACAACAACTGATCCATCAGGCCGTTGAGGCTGAATTGCAGAGCCTGCTGGATCAGCATACTGGAAGCCGAACACCCGCTGGTACCGCCGGTGTTGTGCGCAATGGCTACCTGCCTGAACGTGACCTGCAAACCAGCCTGGGTCCCATACCCGTCAGGATTCCGAAGGTGCGATCCAAGACAGGCGAACCTATAACATTCCATTCAGCTCTTGTGCCACCGTATATTCGCAAAACCAGAACACTGGAAGCTGCATTGCCCTGGTTATATCTGAAAGGAATTTCCACTGGTGAGATGAGTTCTGCACTGGAAGTTCTCGTAGGCCCCCAAGCCAAAGGGCTGTCGGCCAGTACGGTGTCTCGCCTAAAGCAAAGCTGGGCACAAGACTACCGGAACTGGAACGAGAGGCGCCTGGATCGAGATCGTTGGGTTTATATCTGGGCGGACGGCGTCTACAGTGGCTTGAGGGCTGAACAAACCAAGCTGTGCGCCCTGGTCATTATTGGCGTAAATGAGCGCGGAGAGAAGCACTTCCTGGCCATTGAGGACGGTGTGAGAGAATCAACCCAGAGCTGGCGCGAGGTACTGTTGAGCCTTAAATCCCGAGGCCTGAATATGCCAAAGTTGGCGATTGGTGATGGCGCCATGGGCTTCTGGGCAGCCCTTGAGGAAGTCCTTCCCGAGACCCGGCAACAGCGGTGCTGGATGCACAAAACAATGAATGTATTGAACTGCCTGCCCAAGTTATCCCAGCCAAAAGCCAAGCAGGGCCTGCATAATATCTGGCAGGCCGAAACCAAGTCTGATGCTGAAAAGGCCTTTGATCTGTTTATTGCGACGTATGATGCGAAATATCCCAAGGCAACATTGTGTTTACAAAAAGATCGCGAGGAGCTGATGGCCTTCTACAGTTTTCCGGCGAAACACTGGCAGAGCATCCGAACAAGCAATCCTATTGAGTCGACCTTTGGCACCATCCGTCATCGAACCAAGCGGTCGAAGGGCTGCCTGTCACGCGATGGCATGCTTCATATGATGTTCAAGCTAGGGATGTGCGCACAGGAAAACTGGCGGCGCCTACGCGGCTTCAGCTACCTGGCGCAAGTGATTACCGGGGTTAAATTCAAAGATGGAATCGAGGTGAAAACAGTTGATCAGGTCGCTGCCTAGCTCAAGTGCGGAAACACCACTTTTGACAA
>QNFP01000179.1 GCA_003645535.1 Gammaproteobacteria bacterium
AAGAACAGATTAAGATCGCTTTCGATTTCTTTAAAGCCAACTCAGGCCGTATAAGCGCCGGTGCAAAGGTAATGGACCGCGATTTTCATGTATCTGTTGTAGAATTACAGAATACGGGACCCAATGTCCATCTGGGACTGGCCAGCCTCGTAGCATTTGCGTCCGGCCTACTGGGTAAACCTATTCAGAGCCAGATGGTAGTTTTAGGCGACATGAGTCTCGGGGGCAGCGTAACCCCCGTAGAGAGCATAGCTGAATGCTTGCAGGTAGCATTTGATGCCGGCGGCAAGCGGGTGGCACTGCCCATGAGTAGCGCTGCCGACATTCCCACTATTCCGGCTGAGCTGTTCACTAAGTTCCAGACAAGCTTTTATGCGGATCCTGTTGATGCGGTGTTTAAGGCGCTGGGGGTTGATTAGTTCTTGCATCGAATGAACGCTAAGATCGCACATTACAAAATTGGTGATCTGGAACCTGCTACATAGATTATTGCATGCTCAAATAACAGAACGATAACTTTTACTGACTGAGAATTTAATAATGGCCAACCCAGATTTCAAGATGCCCTCTGCATTAGACCGTCAAATAGTCTCGCCCGATCAGGATGCTTTTGGCCATAGGCACTTCGCAAGCGCGCTGAGGAGCATCATAGAGTCTGAAGAGCACAAGCCACCATATAGCGTTGGGCTTTTGGGTGGTTGGGGAACGGGAAAAAGTTCAATCAAAAATCTCTACACTAGGGATCTTGACAACGACGAACAAAGGAATTCTGCTGGTTTAAGTCGTTCCGAACGGTTTCACTGTATCACCTTCAATGCCTGGCGCTTCGGGGGTATGGAGCAAGATGTTAAGCGAGCACTGATCCGACATGTGTTTCAAGAGTTGGGTGGTAGTGAGGATTACATCCGCGATCGACTGTTCCGTCAGATCAATGAAACAGCCGATCAAAAACTGAGTTGGCGAGAGTATACCGGGGAGGTATTTAGAGCATGGGGTCTGCCCTTGATACCTCTAACAATAATTCTAGCAGTATTTTTTTGGTTAACGTATTTAGCGCTTGGCTTTATCGAGTTGGACGAGAAATGGATACAAGTGGCTAGCAGCTTGTTTCTCACATCGCTTTTACCCTTTTTGGTTAAAAATATTTCATTTGGGGCAGTGTCGACCACAAGACCCATAAACAAGATTTCTCTGCCCAGTACCAGTGCCGAGGAATATGAAGACCTTTTGCTCCAGCAGCTGTCCGAGTTTAATGAAAATAAATTCACCGGTAAGAAGTGCGAAAGACTTGTCGTTTTTATTGACGACCTTGACAGGCTGTCTGCCGAAGAGATGGTGCTGGGCCTTGATGCGATCAGGACATTCATGGAAATACCTGAGGAAAAGCTACCAAATGGGATTGGAATGGTATTCGTGATTTCTTGTGACGAGTCTAGAATAGCTGATGCCTTGGCACGAAGACACCGGCAGGAAGATATGCCCGGCGCTGTTTTCACACAATCCGATGCCCGCCGCTATCTTGATCGCATATTCCAGTTTCGACTAGAGATACCGCCATTTCCGCGACAAGACATGAGGCAATATGCGATAAGCAGAATGAATTCGCTTCCGCAAATCGTCGACTACTTAGACACTGCTGACGTACCTGTCGAAACTGTGGTTGACCGGATGATCCATGTGGGCGTTCAGAACCCTAGAAACGCATTACAAATCGTCAACGCATTTGCACAGTCCTGGTGGATTGCCAATAAGCGAGAAACTGAGGAGCTTGGCTCAAAACTACCGGGCGGCCTTCACGAGGGGGCAGTGACAGCACATCCCATCTCTCTGGGAGCACTGTGTGCGCTCAAAGTGAGTTTCCCCGAGTTCTATATGCACCTACAGGAAGACCCGTCGCTGGTCCACCGGATGACCGATGTCATGGTTCGCGGGAGAAAAGTTTGCGAGCAGCCAGTGGCTACGCAGGAACTTTTAGCTGAAAAATACTACTGTAGGGGGCCAGATACAGAGGATGCCTCGTTCCAGATTCTCCCAAGGCATCGGGCACTCAGGCAATACCTTGCTAGTCTTAATGGAATACGATGGCCACCTTCATTGGAGAGCCTTCTCTTTCTGTCTGAGGATCCAATTACGAGAGAATATGGAGCGAAATCTCGTGATATATACAATTCGATGGTATCGGGCGACACTTTCGGTGTTTTAGAAGGGTTAGGTAGGCACGCAGATAGTTCGATGCTGTCGGTAGAGCAAGTGAGACTTCTCCATAACATGACGGAAGGACTTCGCTTTGAGACGAAGCCTCGTCAGATCAACTCTTCCCGCGTGATAGCGGACCTAGCAAAACGCACCCCAGATACTATGCGTGGACTATTGATAGGACAACTCTGCCGCACCCTCAATGATGAGCAGGATCTCAGATTCCAGCTTGGGGTGAGTAGGATTGGTGATATCCTTACTAAAGCTTTGCCGGAGGATCAAAGGGCTATCGCCTCTCGCATGGTCGACGATACTTTAGCGATCGATGAGGATATTCAATTTCTACTCGAGACACAGGAGTCCCCCAGCCTAGAGGAGGCCGTCGAGATTACTAGACAGGTTGTCTCACAGGTATTGCCAGTGCGCGGTAGTGTTGGCCTTGAGGATAATTCCGATCGCAGGCTTCTGGATTGGCTATTAACACGTATAGTAAAAATAGGAGAAAGGCAGAGTCAACTCCCTCATCAGGAGCTGGAAGGGTGGCTTGAAAAGCATGAAAAACATCTCCTCCCGAGCTTGGGAAATGAATATGCGAATGTGTTGTCAGCGGAGCTGCATTCAGAGGTATCCCCAGCATTTGATGTGGAGCATTCACTGGCTCGAGCCCAGAAAGTGTTCGAAGACCTTGGTTCTCGTGGCGAGTCATCGCGCGAGCTGCTGTGGCCCATACTCACAAGCTTTGTTTCACTGCAATACCCCAATGCGGCGGAGCTCAGTTGGAAGATGGCAAACCGATACATGTCATCATCGGATGCCAACGAAATATCTGCATTCACTTTAGCTTTTGTTGGACGGCTAGAGCGAGAATTAGAAGATGATAACTGGGAGCTGGACAATGACTCCGCCAACGCTACCCTAATTTCAATATTATCCGAATATTTCCATAATTTTGACAAAAGTGTTAGAGATGAGGTTGCAACGCTTTGCATAAATTGGAGTGTCGAAGATGTCAACGAAGAAGCGTCCATTACGCTACTACAAATTATGGAAGGGGATGACGACGGATCATCTGAAGTTGTTTACTTGGATTGGACGGATCGCCTGCTGTCAGGGCTACCCAAATCTTGCATCGAAATTATTTCAGCTCGACTCTCATCTTTACCGGAAAATGCTAGAGTTAATGTTGGTACCCAGTTGGCATCCATTGTTTCATCGCCTGATTTCGATGAAGAGACCAAAGAGAGCTATTGGTGCTTGTTGGGCGCATTCCCGAGTGAGTGCCAGAATGATCCAATAGTTATTAAACATTTGAGCGAAGTGTGGCCGCAGATTGCCAAGTTTCACGCGAACCAAAATGATTATCTAAATAAGGTGTTCCCTGCCGTTGCCAAGATACTTCACCATACACCGAAAAATGTGCTCGGAAATTCTCTGCATACGCTATTCACCAATGCAAAAAATCAAGTGGCTCATTATTCATTCTTGCATTCTCAAATGAATCGCAGGTGGCCTCGGTCAGATGCCGATCTTAGTCCCTACGACCCAGATCAAATATTTACGGAAGCGTTGGCGTTTGTAACTGGTCATCCTGGCGACTCTAGACGCGGAATTTTACAATCTATGGCTTCAATGGTTGAAAACGATATCGTTGCGAAAGAGCGTAGTGTGGATGTGGCTTCAGCGGCGTGTGCTGTTTGGGCATTTTCTCCAGAGGAAGCCATTGGCACTTTTAAGGACGGGTATGCAAAATTAAGTGAGACACACATAGCCAACCTTCTCGACGGCTTTGATTGGGAGACCGCAGAGAATTCTGAGTATTTGTCTGACGTATTTAAGTCTGTCGTTCAGAGCACGGATATAGACACGAGAATAGGGGCTACGAAAGCAATATTGGATAAAGGCTTGTCCGGCACTGAAACCGCCCCAGACCATGCACTTGATTTATGGGTTAAAAACCAGGGTCAAGACCTCGAGTTGGTGCTAGAGTCGAGTATTTCGTCTGATATTATGCACGATAGTCACAAAGTGCGTCTCTGGCAGCAGGTACTAAAAAACGAGGCCACTTTGACTCCCGAATTTTTAATCCACCTTATTCCAACGGTGCTGTTACTGCCGGATGGTGAAACGACATCACAGGCAATACTGGGCGACACCTCCAAAATTACGGATATCCTTAAATCCACCGATCTCCAAGCCAGTCTCGTCCGAAGTTTGATGCTTTCATTCTCTATGTATCCCTCGAAAACAATCAAATCGAATATTGTACGAGTAGCTCGGGAATTATGCGGAGAGAGCGCGTTAGCCCACGTTGATGCCGAGAAATTGAACGAAACCGATGTGGAAATTCTGCGCAGTCAATATAAGGATTCAAGGGAACTAAAGAAATTGATGAAGTCGTTAGAATAAGCTAATGGCCACAGTCGTAAATGCATTAGTTTATGCTCATTGATTACCCGGGCATTCGGCTGCCCTTCTGAACAGACATACACTCGTAAGGTGGCAAGTAGGGCTTCAGGTGTAGGTCGATGTTGACCAGGACATGTAGAGAACTTGAAAAATTGGCTGACAGATATTCGCTCTCAATAGATTAGTGTTTGATACAGATTTAGCACACTGAGGTTATGGCTTGGATAAGCCCGCAAAACACAAATGGATCTTTCCCGCCCGGTTTAGGGCCGGGGGTTACAGTTGGAAGGCATCCAAGCTGGCTTGCCAGCGCCTGCGTGAAGCGGTTTCAGAGATTAAGAAAGTAGCGAAAAAGGATCCTATTCTCGGGGCCGAGGGCGCGGTCCGTCTGATGGAAAAGATCTGGCCTGCCCTGGAGCATGTGGACAGCTCCAGCGGCGCTTTGGGTTCCGCTGTCAATAAATCCCTGGATGCGTTAGTACCCATCGTCGTCAATGCCCCTGCAGACGAAGAGCTGCGCAAACGGTGGCTCGACCGGCTCTGGCGGGCCATGGAAGAAGATGGGGTCGAGTACCTTGGCCCGGTGGGTGATCGCTGGGGCGAGCTTTGCGGGTCAGCAGATTTGGCAGGGAAGTGGGCAGATGACCTGGTTTCCACGCTGAGGTTTTGTTGGACAGACCCAAATCCGGGTAATTATTTCGGTGGTACCACGGCGTGTTTGTCCTGCCTGTTGGCGGCGGGCCGGTATGAAGAATTACTCGAATTACTGGAATTGTGTCGATTTCCGATGTGGCATTACCGGCGCTATGGAGTCGAGGCGCTTCTGGCACAGGGTAAAAAGTCGGAGGCCATCCGGTATGCCGAGGCTTCGCGAGGGTTGAATCAGCCGGATTCGGTGATTGACCAGGTCTGCGAGGAAGTTCTGATCTCGTCAGGCATGTATGAGGAAGCCTACCAGCGTTATGGGCTGAGCTCTGCGCTGGGCAACTCCTATCTTGCGCGCTTTCGTTCTGTCTCGAAGCGCTATCCGATGAAAGACAAGCCCGAAATTTTGGCTGACCTGGTCGCCTCGACTCCGGGGCAGGAGGGGAAATGGTTCGCTGCGGCTAAAGACATCAAACAGTACGAGTTGGCGCTCGAGCTGGCTAATAAGAGTCCCTGTGAACCTAAAACGCTCACCAGGGCGGCAAAGGACTATCTGGATACCGAGACCGAATTTGCACTTGGCTGTGCCATGGCGGCACTTCGGTGGCTATGTGAAGGGTGGGGTTATGAGGTGACCAATCTGGATGTCATGGATGCATATGATCGGGCGATGGAGGCCGCTGCCAGATTGGAAAACCTTGATGAAGTAGCCGGTCGAATCAGTCAGCACCTTAGGTCGACTGATAGCCCAGCAATAATATTCGTAAGACAGTCTCTGGCGAGACGGTTAGATATAGGCGGGAACTGAGGCTGAATTTGAAGCCCAATTTATCTGTCCCGATATTTAATTCTGGCCTCGTTCATAGGTGGGCTGCTCGTACTTGCTGTAATCAATATTCTTGGGCACCTGGGGCGTAGACTGCTCAGATTGTCGTTCTTGTATGGTTTTCCCAAGCACATCGACATGAATTTGATTCATCAGGGATTTCAACTCGTCACTGGTAGCAAGTCTGAGAAATACTCCCGCTTGCATGAATCCTTCGAGGCGATGGCGTTCTTCCGGGGCAGCTTTGTGGCCGTCTCGCGAGGCCCTGAACATCCGCACGAGGCGGTTTTCTACTTCATGGAGGTAATCTTCTTTATTTTTCATGTGTTTCCTTGTCGATATGGCCACAGATCATTCACTAAAAGATACTACAGAAGGGTGGGTGGGAAATGCGGAGAGAAAATGTCCCACGCCCTGGGCGTAGCGGTATTCATGTGCGTTACCACTCCTCAATATTCCGCCATCTGCGCCACAGGCGATGAAAGAGAGCGGGGCCACCTTGAATAACCATTTCTGGGAGACGGTTCAGGGTGACTCTTCCGTGAATGACTCCCAGAGCGGCGTTGCATTCACCCTCGTGTAGTATGCGCAGGTCAGATATGTACAG
>QNFP01000180.1 GCA_003645535.1 Gammaproteobacteria bacterium
AATGCTGTGGATAACCTCAACAACAGGCCGAGGAAAACTAGAGCTTATCGGACACCTAATCAGTTATTTAATAATGTTTTCGTTCCCCTTATTTAAGCCTAATTGCACTTATTACTTGAATTCGCCAGGTCGCGAACAGGACAACATTTCCAGCATCGTTTTTCGGCTCCGCCTTTTTAGGGGAGGGGGAGGAGGCAGAAATAATCAGGATGATAAATAACTACAAAAAAACCGCTGTAGGAGCGGATTTTTTTTGAACTAGCACTGGAGATAAAGGTAGTCTTTAAGCTTTATATCAACACAGCCGTTACGGAGCGGTTTTAAAGTATGTCGATATCGGGGGTCGATAAGGGAACTCGATAAGGTCTGTTATCAGGGCAAACCATCATCGAAGGCCGCACCTTCTTTTTGAGTTTGCATCAAATCTTCACGGCATATACCCAGCGTAATTAACATATTGGCAGCAATATAAATCGACGAATAAGTACCAACTGTCACGCCGACAATCAGGGCGATGGCAAAGTTGTGAATCAACTCACCGCCAAAGAAAAACAGTGCGAACAGAACCAGCAAGGTGGTCAAAGAAGTAATAACAGTTCTACCCAATGTCTGACTTAGTGATTCATTAATCACTGCTATCGGATCTGCGACACGCAACAGGCGAAAGTTCTCACGGATACGATCCGATACTACGATGGTGTCGTTGAGTGAGTAGCCAATAACCGCCAATACCGCCGCCAAAACAGATAGATCAAACTCTATACCCAGTACCGAAAAGAAGCCCAAAGTAATAATAACGTCATGGATCAGAGCGGCCACCGCAGCGATGGAAAATTTATACTGGAAGCGAATAGCCACGTATAACATCACTACCGCCAGTGCAGCCAACATCCCCAGGCCGCCATCGTCGCGTAGTTCTTCGCCAATTTGCGGGCCGACAAATTCGATGCGTCGCAACTCAACGGCTTCGCCGGATGAGCGCAACGCCGACAACACACGATCACCCAGATCTGCTGCTGGTGCGCCCTGCAGCTTGATCAGCAAATCGGTTTCGGTGCCAAAGTGGACCACAACCGCGTCGTTAAATTGACTGTCTGTCAGGCGGCTTCGAATAGGAGCGATTTCGACCGGCTGCTCAAAACCCACCTCGATGAGGGTGCCACCGGTGAAATCCAGGCCAAGCACCAGGCCTTTGCTAACAAGAGAAGCCAGGGAAATAATTATCAGCACGGCTGAAGCTATCGCTGCCAACTTGCGTTGGCCCATAAAGTCGTAGATACGTTGTGTGGTCACCATGATCTCCTGATATTGTCCCTAGATCCAGAGTTTGTCGACGGTGCGCCCGCCGTAAATTAGATTTGCCAGCGCTCTGGTACCCATGATGGCAGTAAACATCGATGTCAAAATACCTATGGACAAGGTCACTGCAAAACCCTGTATCGGGCCAGAGCCGATCGCATAGAGGATCACAGCCACAATCAAAGTGGTCAGGTTGGCATCAACTATCGACACATAGGCCCGGTCATAGCCCGAACTGATGGCCCCCTGGATAGTCTCACCGTTATTTAGCTCCTCGCGAATGCGGGAAAAAATAAGCACGTTGGCATCCACCGCCATACCCACCGTCAACACGATGCCGGCAATGCCTGGCAGCGTCAGTGTCGCGCCCAGCAATGACATAACCGCCACTAGCAACACCAGATTCAGTACCAGCGCCAGATCGGCAAAAATACCAAACACCCGATAGTAGACCACCATAAAAACGAGCACCAACGCCATACCGATCTGTACAGAAACCACACCAAGTTCAATATTCTCTGCGCCCAGAGATGGGCCAATGGTACGCTCCTCGACAAAGTGCATCGGTGCTGCCAGCGCACCTGCGCGGAGTAACAGAGCCAACTCAGATGCCTCTTCGGGGTTGTCCAGGCCGGTAATTCGGAATTGCACCCCCAGTGCACTCTGAATCGTTGCCAGGCTGATAATGCTTTTTTCAACATAGGGCACAGCCACCGACTCTTTCTCGCCCTGCTCATTAATACGTGTTTCAAGCCGCGCCTTGGACTCAATAAACAACACCCCGAGGCGACGATTGATATTCTTACGGGTGGCGTAATGCATGGCACGGCCACCGGCGCTATCCAGTGAAATGTTCACCTGAGGCAAGCCATTTTCGTCATAACCGACCGAGGCATTGGTGACCCGATCACCGGAAATTACGATGCTTTTTTCCAGCCAGGCCTTTGGTGGTCGCGCATTGGCTTCGCGAAATACAAACTCTTCCCGGCCTACCACCTTGCCCGGCTGAGCTTCGAGACGAAACTCGAGATTAGCCGTCTTGCCGATGATCCGCTTGGCTTCGGCTGTATCCTGCACACCGGGGAGTTCGACGACGATACGATTCGCACCCTGGCGCTGGACGATTGGCTCGGATACGCCCAGCTCGTTGACTCGGTTACGCAGGGTCGTCAGGTTCTGGGAAACCGCGTAGTCGATCTTTTCACTCAGCGCACTATCGGACAGGGTAAGGCTGAGCACGTGCATGCCACCTTCTTCCCGACTGACCGGCAACAACTCGCTAAAGTCTTTACGTACCACACTGACCGCCGCATCCAGTCGCTCTTCACTGGCGAATGTAAACTCTAGTTGGTTTTCATCAAGCTGGGCAGTCTTGTAGCGTATTTTCCCTTCTCTCAAGGCTTTTTTTAGCTCACCAAGCTGAGATTCCAGATCCTTTACAATCACGGAAACAGTATCCACCTGGAGAAGAAAATGCACGCCGCCGCTCAGATCAAGACCAAGCTTCATGGGTTTGCCGCCCATATCGGCCAGACCTTTGGGCGTAGTCGGCGCCAGATTCAATGCGACAACATAATCCAGCCCCAGCGCCTGCTGAACAACCCGCTTGGCAGCCAGTTGCTGCGAAGCACTTTCAAGCCTGACAAGGATATTTTTGCTGGACAGCGTTTCACCGAAATAAGCTATAGCGGACTCATCCAGGGCAGACAGAGTCGTTTTAAGCACGATTTCGTCCATGACCATCGCACCGCTCTGTCCAGAAATCTGTATCGCGGGGTCAGGTGCGTAGAGATTGGGGGTTGCGTAGGTAAAACCCAGCACCACTACCGTTGCGATCAGCAGGTATTTCCAAAGAGGGTAACGATTCATATAGTTACGCGTTGTATCCAGTTAAAAGCGGGGCATTATAGGGCAATTACCCAACGAAAGGGGTTAAGCGTCTTACTGATTATTTGTCGAGTTACCTGTCAAGCTAGCCAAATATTTTTCTGCAAAGGAAATAAACCGTTGCTCCGCAATAGCGGTACGCACTGTGGCCATAAAATTCTGATAGAAGCGCAAATTGTGGATAGTGTTGAGCTGTGAGCCAAGAATTTCCTTACACTTGTCCAGATGGTATAGGTAAGCGCGACTAAAGTTCTGACAGGTATAGCAATCACACTCGCTGTCCAGAGCCCTGGTATCTTCGCGATAGCGTGCGTTACGAATTTTAACCACTCCCTCACTGGTAAACAGATGGCCGTTGCGAGCATTACGAGTAGGCATAACACAGTCAAACATGTCGATACCGCGTAACACCGCCTGCACTATATCCGCCGGGGTGCCCACACCCATCAAATAGCGCGGGCTGGCTTCCGGCAACTCAGCTTGCAGGCAATCAAGCACGCGAATCATATCGGCCTTGGGTTCACCTACTGATAAACCACCAATGGCATAACCATCAAAACCCCTGTCTCCATCGACGCAAATATCGCACAAACTGCGGGCAGATTCTCGACGCAAATTTTCATGCATACCACCCTGTACAATACCAAATAGCGCCGCCGGATTATCGCCGTGGGCTATTTTGCTACGCTCCGCCCAGCGCATCGACAGCTCCATGGATTCCCGGGCCTGTTTTTCATCGGCGGGATACGGTGTGCATTCATCAAAGACCATGACCACATCGGCACCCAGGTCACGCTGTACCTGCATCGATGTTTCCGGGTCTAAAAAAACCGGACTGCCATCAACAGGTGATTTAAAAGCGACACCCTGTTCGCTGATTTTGCGCATATCACCCAGACTGAATACCTGAAAACCGCCGGAGTCGGTAAGGATCGGTCCCTGCCACTGCATAAAGTCGTGGAGATCTCCGTGTTTTTTTATCACCTCGGTGCCGGGCCGGAGCATCAAATGGAAGGTATTGCCCAAAATCATATCCGCACCGATCGCTTTGATATCTCGGGGTAACATCCCTTTCACTGTGCCGTAAGTACCCACCGGCATAAATGCCGGGGTCTGTACCACCCCACGTGGAAATCGCAAACGACCAACGCGCGCCGCCCCTTCAGTAGCGTCTATTTCAAATTCCATAGCACCTGACTTTTATTAATTCGCATTAGCGTTTCATGCATTCAGCGTTAAATTAGCCCTCAACAAACTCAGTCATACTTAATATATATTCGTTATATTTCAGTATATTATAAAATATATCTAGAATTATTCTATTATAATTCAGCACCGTCGGGATTACGGGCAATAAACATAGCATCGCCATAACTGAAGAACCGGTAGCGCTGCGCGATCGCCTCCTGGTAAGCATGCATGGTTTGATGGTAACCAGCAAAAGCACTGACCAACATCAGTAAAGTCGATTCCGGCAGATGAAAGTTAGTAATCAGGGCATCGACCATTTTAAAACGGTATCCGGGGTAGATAAAAATATCCGTCTCACCTTGCATGGGCTTCATCACACCACTGCGCCCTGCTGTTTCAAGACAGCGCACGCTGGTAGTGCCCACGGCAATAACCCGCCTGCCCGCTGCCCGCGTCACTTCCACCTGTTCACAAACCGCTGCTGAGACTTCGATGATCTCGCTATGCATGTGATGATCGGCAATATTATCCACACGCACCGGCTGAAAGGTACCGGCACCGACATGTAAAGTCACGAAGGCGAAGTCGACTCCCTTCTCCTTCAGGCTGCTTAGTAATGCCTCGTCAAAATGCAGGCCCGCAGTGGGCGCTGCCACCGCACCGGGCATACGCGCATAAACGGTCTGGTATCGATGCTTGTCGAGCTCCTTATCTGTACGCTCAATATATGGAGGCAGCGGTATATGACCCACTGCATCAAGCACTTCCATAACCGAACTGTCTCCAGCGATCTCCAGTGCAAACAGGCCGTCTGAACGATCCGTCACCGTCGCCCTGTAACCACCATCGATAATTATCTCTGTACCCGGTTTTGGCGACTTACTGGCGCGCACATGAGCGAGTACATGGCGATCATCCAGCACCCGCTCAACCAGTACTTCTACTTTGCCGCCCGTCGCTTTCCTGCCAAACAAGCGCGCCGGTATCACCCTTGTGTCATTCATTACCAACAGATCGCCTGGCTCCACCAGGTCGAGGACATGACTAAACCGCCGATGCTCAATGGCGCCCGTTGCACCGTCCAGGACAAGTAAGCGGCTATCTGTCCGCTGAGCAACCGGCTCATTAGCAATCAGACTTGCGGGCAGTTGGTAATGGAATTGCTCAATGCGCATATTCGAGAAAATTGACTCGCGGGAAAAGCGCGCCAGCGTAGCGGAAAACCCGACGATTACCAAATCAAACCCGATCTTTAATTCACACAGGCGGACAAACAATTAAGCCGCGCAAGTTGACCACCCAACAAGCACTGCTATAATTCGCACCCTGTGCCAGAGTGGTGAAATTGGTAGACACGACGGATTCAAAATCCGTTGCTAGCAATAGCGTGCCGGTTCGAGTCCGGCCTCTGGTACCACATCCAAACTTCGGTTATGAGTTATTCACCGGCGTAAAACCTGTTCAATTGTGCACATAACAAGCGTTACAACTCTCTAACGCTTGCGTTTTAAGTCACGATAAAAATTTTCATTGGCACCCTGCGCCAAAAGCGCTATTGTTAACTTACCACTGTCAAAATTATAACCCAGTAAAGTTAGCTGCTTAATCATTTTGAATTTGTAGACTCTGAGGAAGGAAAGATCTCCTTTTTTCTGGTCACCTAAATCTGGATTAGCCATTAGTTCCTTGATTGCTGAATCAAGGTCTTTCTTTTGATTTGCCTTTAATTTTCTTACTGCTTTCTTGAAACCTGGTGTTTGTAATACAACTTTTGCTTTAGCCAAAGTCATATGTCTCTAGTTTACCCGCTTCATGTTCAGCCTTAGCGATAATTGCCTGTTTGACAAATTCGTAGGGTAAATCTCGATTGTCTTCCATAATTTCACCAATTCTCGCCCAGTGCTCAATTTGCTTTGGTGTGGTCCTACTTAGCGCTTTCGCAATTATAGTAGCTTTTTCAATAAGCTCCCGGTCTAGTCGAACACTACTTGTTGCCATCAGGAATCTCCAAAATTCATCATTTTTCAAATTGTAGCAATACGCCACAAATGAAGCAATCTGCACCAGGTGCTCGCTCGGGCGGCTCCTAGCTTCTCGGCACTCAAAATAATATATAACCTTACCTAATTACCACTTATCATAAGCCTATCTTAAGCAGTTTTTCTGGCATCGGCACCGTTCTCAGTGCGGCATAAGCCAGCCTGGGAATCATGCCAGCCAAATCAAAGCGACGATTAAAAC
>QNFP01000181.1 GCA_003645535.1 Gammaproteobacteria bacterium
CGTCCCGCGCTGGCAAATGGAGTTATGTTTTTTTTATTGATTTTGCCGGCCATCAAACGGATTCGAATGTGGCCGCTACTCTGGAAGACGTGCGCAACAGGGTAGCGGAATTACGCTTGCTCGGTTCTTACCCCAGCGCTGTAATCTGATTTTCATGTCCAGTTCAACTCCTGTTCAATCAAGTATTGAAACTCCGATCATTGGCCGTTTGCTAGTGATCGGACTTGGCCTCATTGGCGGTAGTCTTGCGCTCATAGCGAGGCAGCGCAACCTTGCGGTAGAAGTGATTGGCGCGTCAAGAAGCCAACAGACGCTGAAAGCGGCGATGACATTGGGTGTGGTTGATCGTGTGGTAAACAATCTACCCGATGCACTTCAGTCGCTTCAGGAAAACGATGTGGTCGTTATAGGGGTGCCGACGTTAACCGTGCCGGCCATTCTGAAAACTATTTGCGAGTATTTACCAAAAGGCGTTACTTTTACTGATGCTGCCAGTGTCAAAGGCAGTGTTGTTTCCGCAGTGCATGATATTTACGGCAGGATCCCCGCTGAATTTGTGCCGGGTCATCCCATTGCCGGGTCAGAAAAAAGTGGGGTTGCAGCAGCCAGGGCGGACCTTTACGAAGGTCATCAGGTTATTTTGACGCCACTAAAGGAGACCGGTCCGGAACATCTTGCTCGCGTCAGAAAACTGTGGGGCGGAGCAGGGGCTTTGGTATCGGATATGCCGGTCGCGGAGCATGATGAAGTGCTCGCAGCCACCAGTCACCTGCCTCATCTGTTGGCCTATACGCTCGTTGATACGCTCGCGAGTATGGAGGAAAATCGGGAGATTTTTCGCTACGCCGCCGGAGGGTTTCGAGATTTCACGCGCATAGCCGCCAGTGACCCACTGATGTGGCATGACATTACGCTGGCTAATAGTGATGCTGTTCTGTCAGTGCTCGATGAACTGGGCGAAAACCTGTCTGCGTTACGTCATGCGATTATCAATAACGATAGCGACCACCTGCTTGGTGTTTACACGCGAGCCAGGGTGGCGCGTAATCATTTCCAGAAAATGCTTGAAAAAAAGGCGTATCTAGAATCAATGAATGAAAAAGCAATCAATTATCGTGTGCAGCCCGGCGGTGTCTTAAAGGGTGAAGTGAGGGTGCCAGGCGACAAGTCAATCTCCCATCGAGCCATTATCATTGGTTCGATCGCCGAGGGTGTTACCAACATATCCGGATTCCTGGAAGGAGAGGACAGCCTCGCTACGGTGCAGGCTTTCCGTGATATGGGTGTTGTTATTGAAGGCCCCAATCGGGGCCGAGTGGTCGTTCATGGCGTTGGACTGCACGGTTTGAAAGCGCCACCGGGGCCTCTATATCTGGGTAACTCAGGCACCTCTATGCGTTTGTTAACCGGTCTCCTGGCGGGACAGCAATTTGACAGTATACTGACCGGCGACGAATCGCTGTCGCGCCGGCCGATGTTGCGGGTTGCGGACCCTCTACGTCTGATGGGGGCTAAAATTGCTACCGCCGAGGGCGGTACGCCACCCCTGTCTATTAGCGGCAATCAATCTCTAAAAGCCATAGATTATAAACTGCCAGTCGCCAGCGCCCAGGTGAAATCCTGCGTGATGTTAGCGGGACTCTATGCACAGGGTGAAACCTCGATTACCGAGCCAGCACCAACGAGAGATCACACCGAGCGAATGCTGATTGGCTTCAGTTACCCTGTCGTCGCCAATAGTGGAGTAATTCGCATCGATAGCGGAGCTCCACTGCTTGCCAGTGCAATCGACGTACCTGCCGATATTTCTTCAGCAGCATTTTTTATGGTGGCCGCTTCGATTGCAAGGGATTCAGATATTTTATTGAAACATGTGGGTATCAATCCTACCCGCATAGGGGTGATCAACATATTGCGCTTGATGGGCGCCAATATTGAGCTGCTCAATGAACGATCAATGGCTGGCGAACCGGTTGCAGATATTCGCGTACGCTCTGCCGCTTTGCACGGGATTAATATACCCGAGGATCAGGTTCCGCTCGCTATTGATGAATTCCCGGTGATTTTTATCGCTGCGGCCTGTGCTCGTGGAAGCACAGTTCTGACCGGCGCAGAAGAGTTGCGAGTCAAAGAAAGTGACCGTATCCAGGCGATGGCAGAAGGCCTGCTTGCGCTGGGTATTACTGCCCAGGTACAAGCGGACGGTATGGTTATAGAAGGCGGCACATTGTCCGGGGGCGAGGTGGAGAGCCATGGCGACCATCGTATCGCCATGGCTTTTACTATTGCTGGGCTGCGTTCCAAAATGCCAGTGGTGGTGCGCAATTGCAGTAATGTTGCCACTTCATTCCCCGGATTTGTCGATTTAGCGAACACATTGGGTCTCACTATCACCGAGGAAAAATGTGATGACTGATAAAGTGCCGATTATTACCGTTGATGGGCCCAGTGGTTCAGGCAAAGGAACGATTAGCCAGTTGCTCGCCTCAGATCTGGGTTTTCATTACCTCGATAGCGGGGCTTTATACCGTCTGCTTGCGCTGGCGGCGCAACGGCATCAGGTATCTCTGGATAACGTCGAAGCTCTGGCAGTTCTTGCCGCACACATGGATATCACTTTTGAAATGAACCCCGATGGTGGGCCACCCACAGTAATTCTCGAAAGTGAAGATGTTTCCAGTTTGATTCGCAGTGAAGATGTAGGCAAAAACGCCTCTATAGTGGCGGTTATTCCCGAGGTGCGTCAGGCGCTTTTGCGACGCCAGCAGGTATTTGCTCGTGAGCCTGGCCTGGTCGCCGATGGCCGAGATATGGGCACAGTTGTTTTCGCCGATGCCGAGGTCAAGATCTACCTCACGGCAAGCGCGGAGGAAAGGGCTAAAAGGCGACATAAGCAGTTGATTGATAAAGAAGAAAGTGATAGCCTTGCCGCCCTTATTGATATGGTCAAACAGCGTGATGAGCGTGATCAGAATCGCTCGGTTTCGCCGTTGCGGCCTGCCGAAGGCGCGATATTGCTAGACAGCACTAAACTGTCAGTAGCTGAGGTATTTACTGCAGCGCGACAGGAGATAAGGAATAAATTAAATATTTAGACAAGATTTGATTGAAGCTATGAGTGAGCAAGTCAGAATCGCACCCAAAGCTTTGTAATGTAGATACCCCGGGGAGCTGGCGCTCCGGTGATGAGCCTGCGGGCTCTTTGTTATATATGAGGTGTAAACCGGATGAGCGAAAGCTTTGCGGAACTGTTTGAAGAAAGCTTACAGACTATTGAAATGGCTCCAGGAGCCATTGTTACTGGCGTGGTTATCGATATCGATAAAGACTGGGTAACCGTCCACGCGGGCCTGAAGTCAGAAGGCGTTATTCCCATTGATCAATTCTTTGACGAGAATGGCGAACTAGCGACTGCGATAGGTGATGAAGTCCAGGTCTCTCTGGAAACAGTCGAAGATGGATTTGGTGCGACGCGCCTGTCCCGTGAAAAAGCCCGTAGAGCTGAATCGTGGCTTGAGCTGGAAGCTGCACAAACCGCCGATGAGGTGGTATCCGGCATCATCAGCGGCAAAGTCAAGGGTGGCTTCACCGTCGACGTCAATGGCTTACGGGCATTTTGCCCGGTTCTCTGGTCGATATCAGACCGATGCGCGAAACCACACATCTGGAAGGGCAGGTGCTCGAATTTAAAGTCATTAAGCTTGACCAAAAGCGTAACAACGTTGTCGTGTCTCGACGCGCTGTTATGGAAGCAGTCAATTCTGCAGAGCGTGAACAATTGCTTGCTACCCTTGAAGAGGGTGTTTCTCTCAAAGGTATCGTCAAAAACCTTACCGACTACGGCGCATTTGTCGATTTAGGTGGTATTGATGGGCTTCTACATATCACCGATATGGCCTGGAAACGTATCAAGCACCCCTCCGAGGTGGTTAACGTCGGTGACGAAATCGACGTTAAAGTCCTTAAGTACGACCGTGAAAGAAATCGGGTATCACTGGGCATGAAGCAGATGGGTGAAGACCCGTGGGCTGATATCAAAGGTCGTTACCCTGAGAACATGAGAGTTAAAGCTACCGTGACTAATCTCACAGACTACGGTTGTTTTGCTGAACTGGAGGACGGAGTCGAAGGTTTAGTCCATGTATCTGAAATGGACTGGACAAACAAGAATGTTCATCCTTCCAAAGTGGTTCAGGTTGGCGAAGAAGTAGAAGTTATGATCCTTGATATTGACGAGGAGCGCCGACGTATTTCTCTGGGCATGAAGCAGTGCCTGACAAATCCCTGGGATGATTTCGGTAAAACTTTCAGTAAAGGTGATCGAATCAAAGGTGTTATCAAGTCAATTACCGACTTTGGCATGTTTATAGGACTCGATGGTTACATCGACGGCCTGGTTCACCTGTCTGATATTTCCTGGGATGATGCCGGTGAAGAAGCTGTTCGCAATTTCAACAAGGGCGACGAAATTGATACAGTAATTCTTGCTATTGATGTCGAGCGCGAACGTATTTCGCTGGGTATCAAACAAATGGCCGACGATCCATTTTCCAACTTTCTTGCCGCTAATGAAAAGGGCAGTCTGGTTAAAGGCACCGTTAAATCAGTTGATACGAAATCTGTTGTCATTGAGCTGGGCGATGGTGTTGAAGGCTATATGAAGGCAGCGGAGATATCACAGGAACGTGTAGAAGATGCACGCACTGTATTTAGCGAAGGTGACGAAGTAGAAGCCCGTGTTGTCGGTATAGACAGGAAAAAACGTGTGGTCACCCTGTCGGGTAAAGCCAAGGATATGGCAGAAGAAAGAGAAGCTGTAAAAGAGCACAAGAACAAGGAAGCTGCAGCGACTGCCCCAACAACGATTGGCGACCTTATCAAGGCGCAAATGGAAAGTGGTGACAAATAAAATATTCAATTTCCTGATTACGGATGGTTTATTAATCAAAAAATGACTAAGTCGGAACTGATAGACAAAATAGCTCGTCTGCAAGATCAATTGCCACCTAAAGATGTAGAATCGGCGGTAAAAATGATCATGGAAGAGATGACGCAAACATTGGTAAACAATGGGCGCATTGAAATAAGGGGCTTTGGTAGCTTTAGTCTCCACTACAGGGAAGCGCGACAGGGGCGTAACCCTAAAACTGGTGAGAAGGTAGAGCTACCGGGAAAGTACGTTCCTTATTTTAAACCCGGCAAAGAATTAAGAGACCGAGTAAATAACGGAATGCATCAATCCTGATGCGGCCTGCTATTAAGTAGACAGGATCAAACGGCACAATGAAAGTTGTGCCGTTTTTTTAAAAGAATATGCGAAAGATAAAGCTGATTATTATTGTGTTAGCAATCTTAGTGGCTGTTTCCATCGGTGCCTGGGTTGTTCAGGATAACCCGCTTGAAACTAATATAGTTCTGTTTGGTTTTTCGACAGCAGAGTTGCCTGTAGGTCTGTGGGTTCTGGTTTTCTTTCTGTCAGGGATGATTATTGGGGTCGCTCTTAGCTATCCGAGAGTATTCAGTTTAAAAAGACAGTCCAAACGAGCAATAAAAACACAGCAAAAGCTGGAAAGTGAGCTTGTTAAAAAACAGGAACACCCTGTTACGGAATAAAGTTTTACACTCATTACTTGAAAGCGCGCTCGATGACATTGAGCGTACAGGGAAGTATTTACAGCGAGTCATAGATGCAGGGTATTCTTTTCTAGCGCTCCGGTAGTAACTAGTCACAAATGCTGCCGATTTTGGTCACTCCCACTAGCTATCTGCGCATTTTTTTAATTTCGGTCAATTTATGCTCGAACAATCTGATACTCGCATCATCGTGGCTCTTGATTATGCCGACGAACATTCGGCGCGGGATTTTGTTGATAAAATAACACCTCAGATGTGCAAGCTAAAAATAGGCAAAGAGCTATTTACCCGCGCCGGCCCGCAGTTAACCAGGCACCTGGTAAGCCTTGGTTATGATATATTTTTAGATCTCAAATTTCATGATATCCCGGCGACTGTGGCCGGTGCAATTTCCGCCAGCGCTGATCTCGGTGTGTGGATGGTCAACGTGCATTGCTCAGGCGGCTCGAGAATGCTCCGTGCGGCACGGGAGGCTCTGGATGAGCACGGTGGTAATACTTTATTGACTGGGGTGACGGTGTTAACCAGTTTGCAGCGACAGGACCTGCTGGAACTTGGCATCGATAAAACCCCGGCTGAACAAGCTCTGGTATTGGCATCCCTGGCAGCGGCAAATGGTCTCGATGGCATCGTATGTTCCGCTCAGGAAGCTGGACTTATTAAAGATTAATTTGGCGACGCTTTCCTGAGAGTGACACCCGGTATTCGCCCGGCTAATTACTCGTTAAAAGATGACCAGCGGCGTACCCTGACCCGAAAGAGGCTCTTTCCATGGGCAGTAGTTATCTGGTAATTGGCCGCCCAGTAACCGGCGCAAATTGCCCGCTAGATGCATTGCTGTTAGCAACAAATAGAAATGTCCGGTTCTGTAGCAAATAGGTTGTCCGCTTTTGGTTTGATTGTTGGAAGGCTCCCAGA
>QNFP01000182.1 GCA_003645535.1 Gammaproteobacteria bacterium
AAGAATGAGTAAATTTGGGGGCGGATCAACACGGAGACGAAGTTTGCGCAGTGATGGTTCAAATGACCAGTCTCGTAAATCCGGCACATCCTGAAGCCCATTGACTATATAGCCATTGTCCATTTTCTCTATCTTTCGACTATCCACTGTCTTCTCCAAAAATGCAGATAAAGCTAGTATAGGCGGAAAAACCTCTTTTACTAAAAGCAATTTTCCCGATATTTGGATTGACAATAAACAAAGAGGTATGGAGCATTTAATTCGGCAGAAAAATTCTTAATCATCCGTTTTTGGCGATATTCTCAGATGCTGCACTTTTACACCGTTCTTTAGATGGCTTTCAAATATTTCGTCCAGATCTTCTTTTGACTTATAGCGATACCAGGTCTCATTAGGGTATACCACCATCACTGGGCCCAGCGCGCATCGATCCAGACACCCCGCATTGTTAACCCGCACACCCTGACGTCCGGCAAGCCCGGCTTCTTTAACCTTTTTCTTCAAATAACCACGTAATTCAGTGGCTTTGTGATCCTCACAGCAGTCACGACCATCTTCGCGTAAATTGGTGCACATAAAAACATGTTGCTGATAGTAAGGCATGACAATCTTCCAAAATCAAAACACCCATTGTAACGAAGTGGGTCATTGTTTAGCTAATTCATCGACCAAATTCGTCCACCAAACTCTAGATACACTCTCTGGCAATGCGTACCATATCGCCCAACTAACAAAGCACTATCTATCGATTCACCTTCTATCGATTCACCATCTATCAAAAATCAAATCGAGGTTCAGCATGGACTATAAAACTATTAAATTTAACCGTGACGGCGCCATTGCCCGCATCACACTGGCGCGACCCGATGCCGCCAACGCCCTGAATTTCGACATGGGTGAAGAATTAAACGAGGTGGCCACTATCTGCCGGGACGATACATCCATTCGAGCAGTGATACTGGATGCCGAAAGCAAAATATTCTGCGCTGGTGGCGACGTGCTGACCTTCGCCGCCGCAGGTAAAGATTTACCCGCAACACTACGGAAATTGCTCGACACCTTCCACCCTGCCGTGGTGACCCTGTCCACTATGAATGCGCCGGTAATTGCCAGTGTGCAGGGCGTGGCCGCTGGTGCAGGCCTGTCACTGCTATCCTTCCTGCAGTTTCGTTATCGCCAGTGAAAAAGCCAGTTTTATGATGGCTTATACCGGCATCGGTATGTCTCCAGATGGCAGCGCTACCTATTTCCTGCCGCGACAGATTGGCCTGCGTCGCGCCGAAGAAATGATGATCACCAACCGCCGCCTGAGCGCAGCCGAAGCTGAGCAATGGGGCCTGGTCAACCGGGTGACGCCAGCTGACAAGCTAACGGAAGTCACTCAGCAACTGGCGGAGCAGATCGCTGAAGGCCCGACACTGGCCTATGGCACCACTCGGCGGCTATTACTGGAAAGCTTTGAGAACAGCTTTCTGCAACAATTAGATGCTGAAGAAAAAGCCATTATCGATATGGCGAAAACCAGCGATGGTCTGGGTGGTATTGCCGCATTTAAAGAAAAGCGTAAGCCAGAATTTTGTGGTGACTAACTAACCGGCAAATCGCGACATTGTAAGGTTTGACTGGGCCACCCGCCCGATCATCCCCTCCTCGTCGTACAGGACGGTTTCGACCATGGACAAACCCGTGGGCTGAGGGAAGGCACGGGCATCGATGCATATCCATTCGCTTTCTGGCATGCGGAACAGATTGACTACCAAATCAGCATTAATAAAACCCACTTCCTCACTGAGATGGACCTGAGAAAAGCCGTTAGCGAAATCTGCGAGCACTGCCACACCGTCTAGAGGGCTGTTGTCTCGACCTTCAATCACAGCAACTGGCAGTCTGGCCCAGCTACAGCCATGGCCGATCCCTATATTAAGAAAGATCGGTTTCATGGGGATGGTTCTGTGCAATCCGGGTGTCGAAGGCCCCTCATACATACGGTGCTCAGGACCTATGCCGACCACAGGTTCCTGAGTCATAGCCTGCTGGATATGATTCGGCAGGGAAACGTCGCTACGCGCATAATCGGGCACTTTGACTTCTTTTTTTTGTAACACCAGGCCACTGGCGCGACATACCTCAACATCCTCATGAAATAGCGAAACGTCGAACATTTTTACCCGCTTGCCATCACGTATAGTTTTGCATTCCATTCGCAGAGGCGCCATGGGCACCGAGCGAAACAGATCAACCGTAAAGCGAACCAGCTGCATGTCCTCGGAAGAAAACTTATCTTGCATGGCTGCCACCATCAGAGCTGTGGGAGCGCCACCGTGGAGACTGACCAGCCCCCAGGGGCTACCAGCGGTTTCAGTGGGGTGGTAGAGATTCCCGTCCTTTATAAATAAAGACTGCATAGATGCCTATCCTAAGTAAGACTGGTCTGAGTGAGATTTAAAAAGATGGCTATTTGTACAAATTAGCTGGCTTGTGTTTATTCAATATCGACCCGACCTCGCAGGGTTTTGGTTCGACCCCGTTTGGTTTTTTTATCCATACGTTTTGATTGCGAGCTTCTAGTGGGTCGTGTGGCTTTTCGGGTTTTACGCTTGAGTGTAGCCGCCAACACCAGGTCGATCAGGCGTTGCTTTGCATCCTGGCGGTTTTTCTCCTGAGTCCGAAAGCGCTGGGCTTTTATAATAATCACGCCATCGCGGGATATTCGCCGATCACTGTAACCAAGCAAACCCTGTTTGTAATCATCAGGCAGCGATGATGCCTTAATATCAAAACGCAAATGCACCGCACTGGAGACTTTATTAACGTTCTGGCCGCCCGCGCCCTGAGCACGGATGGCACTTATCTCAATCTCATCATCTGGAATAACAATGTGGTTGCGGATGGACAAGACCATAAAACACCGATTAAGCCTTTTTCTTTGAAGCTCGATTTATCTTCTTTTTAACTACAGCTAAACGATCAGGCTGGCTCCGTGCCAAAGATCTTATCAACGTGGTCTTTTGGTAAAGACTGGCTCACCAGCGATACTCCAACAGTCACGATCACCGATACAGCCTCACCAATGGTGGTACAGGCAAACGGATTGCCGGCCTGACTAGCTAACTCGAACAGCACTTGCTCGATCAGACCGCCGTCAATTGCGCCGCCAGGCAACCAGCTATTGCGCAAAGCGATAAAGGATAAAGCACCAGTAATAAAGCCCCAGATCGCACCCTGTTTAGTCACCCCCCGCCAGAATACACCGATAATCATAGGGCCAGCCAGAGCGGCCATCATACCCCCCAGCCCTACCCAGACCATTAAGGCAATATTCTGACCAATGGAAAACCAGGCCAGCACCGCAGCACCCACCAGAACAAAAATGATAGAGACACGACTAATACGCAGCACGTTGTGGTCCACCTCAGCCTCGGTTGCGTTTGGATGCAAGATACTGGACAGCGTGCGTCGATAAATATCATTGGCAAAGACCTGGGAGGTTGAAATCACCAGGCCATCAGCGGTGGACATAATGGCCGACAAAATTGCGATACCCAGAAAAGCCGCCAACCAGACTGGAAATAATTCGATAAACAGCGCCGGAATAGCCTGGTTAGGCCCGCCGGGCTGATCCAGCAAAGTATCCCCCAATACCGCTCGAGCCAGTATGCCGCCAAAAATCATTGAGGCCAGAACAACACCCATAATCAAACAGAGCACCAGGAACCTGGTGCGACCGACGCCTTCTTTAAGTGCCCAAATTTTATTACCAATGTGGGGCAACATACCCAAAGTCAGGTGAGCAAGAAAAATTGCGGCAAAATCCCAGTTGGAATCAAGAATACCGGAGCCTTCGTAGTGCACCATCACCGTCTTTGGATCGAGCTCAGCCAGGCGTGTCATCATGCCGGGCAGACCACCCTCTACACCAAAGCCAATGCTAAACAGAACGATAATCATCAGGGCCAGCCCCAACATCATCGCTCCCTGCACACCATCAGTAATAATATCGGCATGGGCACCCCCCAGCACCACGTAGACCAGTAACACCAGAGAGGTAACTGTTAATGCCCAAACCGGACTCAAGCCCAGCATCTGTTCAAACATCACCAGGCCAGCCAGCATTTGTGCCGCCAGATAAAACATCAACACCATGGAAAATAGCGCCGCGATGACACGCATGGCTTCAGACTGATAGCGATCGCCCATAAATTCAGGAATTGATCGATTACTAAAATTATTGCCGGCTTTTTGCACCTGTTTAAAACACAACCAGACTCCCAGATACACCGCAAAAGGATAGACCAGGGCATAACCCAATGCCGGCAAGCCAAAACGATAACCGAGCCCGGGAATGCCTAGAAACGTTGCCCCTGAAGCGGTAGTGGCGGTCATGGCAAAAGCGAGAAACCACATACCGTATTCACCCCGGGCGGTGGAGAAGTCATCACTGTTTTTAACATGGCGCATACCGATATAGCCAAAACTGATCATGGCACCGACATATAAAAACAGAAAGACCCAGGACCAGATACGCAACTCGTCCATTTATTTTCCCCCAACCTTCTAGTAATCGATTTTTACAGATATATAATTAATATATCATTATATAACAGCTAGTTATAAGCTACTTATAATAATTATCTTTAATGTTTGTTCACCACCAAAACAAGAGCAAGCCTTAACCCTGAGGTTTAGGGCTGCTCGGAAATCTGAGTTTAGGGCACTTCTAAAAATAGTGATTTTCTTGTGAGAGCAAGGAAGCACCGCAGGTCGAACCGCAGTGTATAAGACATACATGAGGATTCGAGTACGGGGCTGACGCCGCTATCGTGGGAAAAGTGCATTTTTAGAGGTGCCCTTTAGTAAATTGCTATCGGATCGATAATCGCCTGAACCGTACCGCGGATACGAGTAGGCCCCAGCACAAAGAAAAACTCAAAGGCTTTGTCACGCACCAGTGGTCCGGTTTGCATGGTCTCGAGCATATAAATGCCATTGTTGACCATCAGGATTATATGGCCGCCAAAAATATTGTCTTTATTTTGCGGCGGCACCACATCAACACCCCAGGTATCTGCGCCGACAGCGACGACATTTTTATCAACCAGATACTGCGCGACTTCTTCAGACATACCCGGCTCCATGCTGCCCCATTTTTCAGGATCTTTGTCTAGCATGGCCTCGGTCCAGCCAGTGTGAAACAACACCACATCGCCCTCGCGAATTTCCGTGCCCTGAGCCTTCTGAGCAGCTTCAACATCAGCAACTGAAAAATACTCGCCACCTTTTAAATATTCGACACCGGCCTGAGCGGCCATATCCAGCACCACACCGCGGGCAACCATGGGTGGCACTTTTTCAATACCCATTTTGGTCACGCCTTCGGTGCGAACAAAATCGATGCCTTTATTGCAGTTATAAAACACGCCGTGCTGACCCGGATGACCAAGACCATCAAGTTGAGAGCCGATGCCAAACCACATCTGCACGACTTCATCGTTATAGATAAAGCCGTTCGAAAATGGCGACCGGCCATACTCCTGACCGGGCTGTACAATTTGCAGGTTTAAACTGCGCGGACCAAAGGCTGGAGTGTTTTTATCAATGATGATGCCCAGATGCTGAGTTTTGCCCTGTTTAATCAGGCTTGAGGCTTTTAATACGCTGGCGGCAGTAATCAAATTCGCTGAGCCGACTTCGTCGTCAGCGCCCCACTTACTGGTTTTACACTCTTCGGCCTGGACCGCTAGTGTCAATACGCTGCAAACCAGTCCCGATAAAATAAGTTTACCCAGGTACTTCATGGTGTTTATCCCCTGTCCTGTATTTTTAGTTGGCGGGCATTGTAACCTGCCATCATTTGAGAACAACTCGCCAGGCTGAAACCAGTTGGGCACGAAGAATACCCGGAAATAAAAAAAGGCCTGGTTAAAGGCCTTGATAAAGCAAATTAGCAGTACCATCTAATCAGGCTACCTGCTTAGCGTCCTCCTGAGCAGATAACTTTTTCAACTGGGGCAATACTTCTTTACTGAACAAATGATAACTTTTCTCGGCCACATCAAAGGGCATATCAGCATAAGTAAAGACACCATTAAAACCACCATTGCCAACTTTGTTGCGGATGTTAAGGACTTTCTCGTAACACTGCTCCGGCGTACCCCAGACCTGCAAATCCATAAACATATCAGCAATGGCATCACGACCAACATCGTTAATCACGTCTGACATATTGCCGTAGTACTCATAACCCTTCTTCTGCTTAAAGTAATCCTTGTTCATTTCGTAATGGTCGATCACGCTCTGCCAGTAGCCGGTGATGTATTTTTCAGCTGCGGCTTTGGCAACGCCTTCATCTTCATGGCAATAGGTCCAGCAGGCGGCAATCGGTGCCGGTGGGTTCTCACCATGCACCTTATTAAACAGATCTCGATAATTACCAATATCCACGGCCACTTCATCCCAGGGTTTGTGGGGCACCAGCAATAAACCCAGGCCCAGTTCGGCCATCATCAGAATAGAGTCGGGAGACATGGA
>QNFP01000183.1 GCA_003645535.1 Gammaproteobacteria bacterium
AAAAAGGTAAGACCTACCTATCAAACAGTCTGCCGGGGTCTCGGGCTCAATAAGAAGCCGTAGACCTGATGAGACCGATAGGTGCGAATTCCATCAGGGCCAGGGGTTTAGATCACCCCATACAAAGGCCGGATATATGGAAGCAACCTTTTCTCTTGAGCCAGGGTTCTTGTCTTGCAATACGGGGCGGACCATATATGACCCCCCATCACTCGCAAAAGACAAGGCATGAGCAGCACTATAGGCCAATGAGAACTGGCTATCTACCGACAACCCAGACAAGGCCGCGTCCTGTAGTTTGGTTTTGCCCGCGAGCACCATGCCATCAAACTCAGCCTGATCCGGTGGTTCCTGCTTGAGTTTGCCAATTTTGACAAGATTTTCCAGTGCCCGAGTAGCCATCAGCTTATCCTCCATGATTTAGAGCTCTTTTATCCAAAGCTTTGGTTGCTCCATCACCCGAGTAATAAAACTTTGCTGCGCGTCTATGCGCTCAGTAAACTCCCGTGGTGATAGCAGGGTAGGATTAATGGTACGCCCCAATTGTTGCTCGGCAGTATGTAGCAAGGCCATAACATCACTGTAACTCAGTTCATCACCCACCAGCATGATGTCAATATCACTGCTGGCACCTTCTGTGCCCCTGGCCATCGAACCATAGACAAAGGCCTGGTTTAGTTCCGGCAATAATTTTGCCAGAGCCGCTTTAACAATATCCAACATGCCAAAGGTTTTCTGGGTAATGGCCTGTAATTCTGTGAAAACAGGGTTGTTTTTATTGGCCTGATAATGGTTCTGATTGCCCTGCCGCTTTACGGTTAACAGGCCCACAGCACAAAGTTTTTCCAGCTCGCGCTTTATCGTACCCTTACCCATGTCCGCCAAACGCACGATTTCATTTAGATAATAGGAATTGTCTGGGTTTCCATACAATAAACCCAGCACTCTCTGCTGAGTTTTAGTGAACAGGGCGTCACCTATCGCGGTAGGAAGTACTGGCATTTAAATATATTAAAGAGTCCCAAAAAGGGTACTATAATACCCAAAAAGGGACTTTTCAAGCTTTTGTTACCATTCTTAGAAACGGGCTGTTTAAGCTTTCTTTCCCGCGAGGATACGTCGAGGCTATAGAGTGTCTCCAGCATGGAATATTTGTTTCATAAACTAATTCTGACCAGCTACATTTTTCTCTGCGGAACAACGTTGTTAACGGCTATGAGCGTCCCGATCCTCGATCAAAAATTTTCGCATTTGCCTCTCACTACGCATGATATACAGCACAAACACTTGCCCGCTAGTATGCCTATAGAAAATACGACAGGGACCAACTACCACTTCTCGGTATCTGCCATTTTTCATTTCAGCTGGAATTCGACCCGAATCAGGCTCCTTCTCAAGCCGTTCGACAGTAGAAAACACCTGCTGCACAAGCCTTTTAGCCGCAGACAAATTTTCAAGTGCAATATATTCAGCAATGTCGTTTAGATCAGATAAAGCGGGCTCGGTCCAAATCAGTCGAGCCATTTGCTCATTTTATTCTTTGCATCAGAGTGATTCATGATACTGCCCTCCAGGACGGCTACTTCACCCCGGGCAATTCCTTCCAGAATTTGCATCCGACGCTGAAGAAGCTCGAAATCCTCGAAATCAACCAGGTATGCAGAGGGTTTTCCGTGCTCAGTGATAAGCACAGGTTCCCTGGATTTATGCAATTCAGCCAGGATTTTCGTCGCCTGTCGTTTCAGGGTTGTTACTAATTCAACTTTCATGGAGTGATACTATTCTATCACTATATTTCTGGCAAGGACTGGGCACCTACCCATACGCTCAAAATCGGCCTGGAAGATGCCTATCAGTGATACGTCGACAACATCAATTCGGCTAGAACATAAGTGGTAACGAAATCGTTAGTCAGGCGATACTGACCTCCATCTCCTGACAAACCAAAATCATCCCTCGCGCAAAGGTCTCTCGTTAAGTATGGTAGTTTGGCGGATGACAAACTTATGTTTTTGCATACTACTGTCTGCACTCTAGCCAAACCAGATGACACAATAACCTAAAATATGATTGACACAATAACCTAAATATCGTAAAACCCGATTACCTGAATATAAAGTAATCGTTCAACCGGCAAATAGGCGGAGCCATGGCCGCGCCATCAGACAAGCTAGCACAGTCTCTAGAGGCCTTAAAGGAACTTCAAGATCGAGGCATCGTCGCTATTCGCACGAAGAATCTGACACGAACCCACCGCGAACGCTTGCTCAAAAACGGGTTCATCAAAGAGGTTATGAAAGGATGGTACATCTCGTCACGACCTGACGAATCTACAACTGAAACTACTACATGGTACGCTTCATTCTGGGGGTTTTGTTCTGATTACTTAAACGCCCGTTTTGAAGATAAATGGTGCCTTAGTCCTGAACAATCGCTTAGCATCCATAGCGGTAATTGGAGCGTACCAAAGCAACTGCTTGTACGCTCGCCTGGAGGCGGAAACAAACCTGTATGCCTTCTCCACGAAACATCAATTTTTGATGTTCGTTTGGAACTACCCGATCAACAAAACCTTATTACAATAGATGGCATACAAGTCATGAGCCTTCCCGCCGCTCTCGTTAGCTGCGCACCGGGGCATTTTTCTGCGCACCCCATTGAAATGCGTGCGGCATTAGCAATGGTATCCAGTGCTTCTGACATACTCCATAGATTACTCAGTGGCGGGCACAGCAAAGTAGCTGGTCGATTAGCGGGAGCCTTTCGCAATATTGGCCGTGACAATATTGCCGAAAATATTATTGCTGCAATGAAATCTGCCGGATATACGGTCAATGAGAACGACCCCTTTGAAGACAAGCCATCGATACTATTTTCAGTACGTGGAGTATCTCCCTACGTTAATCGATTACGCATGAGCTGGGCAGCTATGCGCGAACCTGTGCTGAAAAATTTCCCGCCCGCTCCCAGCACAACTATTGATACACAAACTTATCTCAAACAGGTTGATGATATTTATGTTACCGATGCTTATCACTCCTTATCGATTGAAGGCTATCAGGTAACTTACGAATTAATTGAACGTGTGCGTAGCGGCAACTGGAATCCTGATGCCAATGAGAATGAGAATGAGAATGATCTCAATCAAAAAAATACACTGGCTGCACGTGGGTACTGGCAAGCATTTCAAACGGTCAAAGAAAGTGTTAAAAAAGTTATCGGTCAAAAACCGGATGGCGCTATTGCCGGCGCAGTAGCAGAAGCTGACCATGATATATGGTACAGAGAATTATTTGCACCAGGTGTAGCGGCAGGCATTCTCGAAGCAACAGATTTAGCAGGTTATCGTAATCATCCTGTTTATATTCGCAGATCAATGCATGTACCGCCAAATCATCAAGCCGTACGGGAGCTTATTCCCACTTTCTTTGATCTGTTAAAAAACGAAAAAGAACCCTCTGTCAGAATAGTGCTAGGACATTACTTTTTTGTTTACATCCATCCTTATATGGATGGCAATGGTCGCGTGGGACGGTTTTTAATGAATGTTATGCTGGCAAGTGGTGGCTATTCGTGGATGGTTGTTCCACTGGAACAACGTAATGATTATATGGCCGCACTGGAAGAAGCCAGCGTAAATCAGAATATTGTACCCTTTGCAGATTTTCTAGCAGGGCAGGTTGATGCACGGTGAAGGCCCGCCGACATATCCTCACACAAATGGCCAAACCCTACCCATACCATCTCCATCGCGCAGCCCTCGCTCCCCTGCTTCCCGGTGCCACAAAGCAGGAGCTGGAGCGGGCCATCAATACGGCAAAAGCCTCGGACGAAGAACAATTTGCCAGATTCCTGTGCCAGCAAGGTCTGGCACCGCTGTGGGATGAACAACTAGAGCACTACCAGGGGCCAGTTTCACTATCGCCAGAATTCGCTCTGCCCCACCACGGGCCCGCTGCACCTGTCCATAAACATTGGCTAAACTCCCGATAGGAGATGTAAGCAGCGCGGCATAAAGTAACAGGCTCACCAGATCAGCCGCAGATAAGTCGCCACTTTCAAGCTGCAAACTGCCCAGCCATAACAATGCCAGGAGCCCAATACTGACGGCTTCGTCAATAGCTCGCAGATGAAACTCATAAGTCACTTGATAAGAGCTCACAGGCACAAAAGTGGTCTAGGTCTAGTAAAGATGCCCATTTGGGTTAGGCATGTGGGTTGTATAGGTAAGCTTGGCTCAGCAGGCATCAAATCTAGACCTGACAACGCGATTTCGTAACCGAAAGTGGAATGCCCGCTAACGTAACCGGCACGAGACTACGCTAAAAGCCCTGCAGTTGATAAATCAAGCTGACGATTCTCTTGATTCTCATAGGGGATATGATACCTTGACGTACTATTTGTTTTAATTAATACGTCAAGAGGCGCTTAAATGCAAAGTAAATTGACACTTCGCTTAGATGATTCACTGATAAATCAGGCAAAAATATTTGCTGAACAACATGATAAGTCACTTTCTCAGGTGGTCTCTGACTATTTTGAATTATTAACAAAAGGTATAGAAAGTCCTGAAGCGCCAGCTATTACGAAGTCCCTCATCGGGGTGTTGGGGGGTGCTGACGTAACTCTGGATGACTACAAAAGACATTTGGAGGAAAAGTACCTTTGAGGATCTTGTTAGACACCAACATTATTCTCGACGTACTGCTGGCAAGAAAAGCTTTTGTCGAAATTTCAGCAAATATCGTAGGGGCAGTTGAAAATAAGAAAATAGAAGGCTATCTCTGTGCGACGACCATTACTACGCTTGACTATCTCATCTCGAAAGCTCTGAATAAAAAACAGGCCAGAATTGAAATCCAGAAAATATTGGGGATTTTTAATATTGCAGGAGTGAACACAAACGTTTTAGAACAAGCAGTTAAATCAAAGTTTGCTGATTTCGAGGATGCTGTTCAATATTATTCTGCTGAGTCTAGCGACATGGATGGCATCGTAACTAGAAATACAAAAGATTATAAAAATACCCGGCTACCGATATACAACCCGGAGGAACTGTGGGGCTTAATAGTAAGCGGTTCTATTAATTAGGCGCCAAAAATAAAGCGAAGAATAATCCATGGATCGGCAAGCTCCCAGTGTGGAGCATTAGCTATGGGGCTAAACCTACACATATGTCCAAAAACACGCTGAGGAGAATTCATTGCCAGACAAATTATTGACCTGTCTATTTATCTTGAAAATGATGTGATTTCTGATCCGCCGGGCTTTGGTCCGAAGTTTAAATACTTCGCTCACGAAGATACTTTTCTCCAGGTCGAGCCATTTTTCCCCGGCCTGTGCAAATCCAGGGTCATATATGGTCCGCCCCGTATTGCAAGACAAGAACCCTGATTCAAGAGAAAAGGCACAAAAGTGGTCAGGTCTAGAAATGAAGCTAGGGTGAGGTGAAACGCATTGATTCCAGACCTGATAATGATGCCAGCGAGCGCCCCGTCTTTCGCGGTAGATATCTGGATCACGACGTGTCAAATCAGTTGATAGTTCCTCAATAGCGCCTCCGCATCATCTACATGCGAATACTGAAGTCGAAAAGCGGGCTTGCCCTGCAGCCAGGCGAGCAACTCGCTGAGCTCTGCACTCCCCCGGAGACTATTGGACTGGCCGAGATAACTGAGTTTCTGCATGGCATCCAGGTTTTCGATCAATGCCGGTCCCTGTGGCCGATAAACAGGAAACACCAGTGCTTTGACCGGCCACGTCCGGAGCCAGTTGTCCGGATCCGGCGCTGCAGGCGCAAGATAGCGCACCGAGCGCCCGAACCGCTGATAAATGGGCGACTTCAGCAGCTGTGGATACAGCTTACCCAGTATCGGCCAGCTACCTTCCTTTATTGCCTGTGGGGCGGGAACAGGAACCAGGCAGCCTGATTTGTCCAGCGGGCACAGATCGTCAGCCAGGTAGATTGCCCCCCCGGCACAAAGGCTTGCCACCAGGGTAGATTTACCACTGCCCTGAGAACCGATAAATAGCAGCGCGGCTTTGTTGCTGGCAATCGCGGCGGCGTGCAACACGGCCAGTTTGGGTTTCACCCGGTAAGCGACCTCGAGGATCTCAAACATCACCCTTTCGATCAGGGCATCGCGACTATCGGGGCTAATCTGCTGGTCATTTATCCCCAGGTGGTATTCCTGCTCCTGGCGAGTGATACGGATCCGGAGGTGAGGTTCGCTTTGGTGCTGGGGCTGGTGCTCAGACATGAGATGGCCCAGCAATGGCAGCACGATTTCCCGAAACAATGCCTGTGGGGCCTGTACTGCCACAATGGCATCCCCCACACAAAATGTCCCACTGCTCAAGCGTTTGTCAGCCCGGCTACCCGAAGTACCTGAAAGTACCGGAAGCGTTAAGCCAGTGGACACAGGTATTTTAGGCCAACCCTCGCTCACCTCCTGATCGAGTTCTCTAATCGTATGCAGTATGTGCCGGACTTCCGCATCGATTCCCGCATCGATTGCCA